>CAKRYM010000015.1 GCA_934427095.1 uncultured Bacillota bacterium
ATCCCAAACAGGCCCAAAAGGTTGTTAATGATGCCGTTTCGTTCCAGAATATTCATCCAGGAATAGGTACGGATGAGTAAGTTCATCCACATGGGCAGCATCACCAAAAGCAGCATGATTTGGGTGTGATTTTCCCTACGGCTTAAGAAATAGGCAAAAGGATAGGCCACCACTAAAGTGACGGCCGTGGCGATTAAGCTGTACCAAAGGGAGATCAGAAAAATATCCCGATAATCCTTTAGGGCCAAAATATTGGCGAAGGTGAAAGCGCCCTCGCTATCGGTGAAGGCGTAATACACCACAATCACCAAAGGGACAATGATGAAGATGGCTGCCCAGATCAGATAGGGTGCGTCCAGCAGCCGTCTACTAAAAAGGCTGCGGTGTTTCATTCTTCCTCATCCTCCGTTATCTCGCTTAGCTCATCCAGCTCATCACTGTAAGAGCTGAAATCCCCGTAAAGGCCAGAGTACTTGGATTTCTTCATGACGTGGATGGCGTCCGGCTCAATGTATAACCCTACATGGGCGCCGACCGGGGAATAATCCGTGGTCTGTATCATCCATTTGAACCCGTGAATATCCACGATGATTTCGAAATGTACACCTAAGAAGGTAACGGAAGTCACGTCCCCTTCTAGGAAGCCCCGTTCTACCGGAACAATGTCCACGTCCTCTGGACGGATGACCACATCTACTTCCTCATTGGGGGCAAAGCCTTTGTCCAAGCAGGTGAAGGTGTGCCCCGCAATCCGTACCCGGTAATCCTCGGGCATGGTGCCGTCTAGGATATTGCTTTCGCCGATGAAATCCGCTACAAAAGCGTTAACCGGCTCATTGTAAATATCCAAAGGGGTACCGATTTGCTGCACCCGGCCTTCGTTCATTACCACCACCGTATCGGAAATGGATAAAGCTTCTTCTTGGTCATGGGTGACGAAAATAAAGGTAATGCCCAGTTGCTTTTGGATATTGCGCAACTCGTTCTGCATATCCTTACGCAGCTTTAAATCCAGGGCAGCCAAGGGCTCGTCCAAAAGCAAAACCTTGGGTCGGTTGATTAGGGCCCTGGCAATGGCCACGCGTTGCTGCTGTCCGCCGGAAAGCAGCGAAACGTTACGCTTATCAAAGCCAGGCAGGTTCACAAATTCCAGCATTTCCTGAACGCGGCTTTTGATTTCCGTTTCCGGTACCTTGCGTACCCTAAGGCCAAAGGCGATATTTTCAAAAACGTTTAAATGCGGGAACAGGGCGTAACGTTGGAAAATGGTGTTTACCTGCCGCAGATAAGGCGGCACGCCGTTAATCCGTTTACCCGCAAAAATAACATCACCGTTTTGAGGTTCGACGAAACCGGCAATGGTTCTGAGCGTAGTGGTTTTGCCGCAGCCAGAGCTGCCCAAAAGAGTGACAAAGCTCCCGTCTGCAATAGACAGGTTCAAGTCATCCAGTACACGCTCGCCGTCGAATTCAACGGTGATGTTTTTTAATTCGATGATATTGGGTGTGGTTTGCACCATATTTTGCATCCCCCTTTGCGGTTAAAGACCGCGTAAGCTGGTAATACCGGCTCTGCGCGAACCCACGGCAGGCGTAACCGTTGACCCCGCAAAGAGTTTTTCATAGCCCGCGTCATACCCCTTGGAAAACCCAAGGCTTAAGACCGGTGCAGCGAACGGTTTCTCAAGCGGACATATGGTCCGCAACGGTTCTTGTTAGGAACTGCCTCCCATGAACGCCCGGAACGTCCCCGGACGCTTTAAGTGCCGCGAAAGCGGCTGTTGGCACAGATGCAAAACGATATTGATTTTTTGGCATAAAGCAAAATGATTATAGCATAACGATTTCTCGTTGTCTATCTATTTTCCTACGATTTTACAGGAATTTACGGGAATTTCTTGGTAAAGTAGGAATGTTTGGGAATCTTGCTGTTTAATCCCTGCTTAGCAGGCGGTCTAGGAGAATAGCCGCCGCAGAGCGGACGGAAAGATGATTATAGCCTTCTTTGCCAAAAATGGGCTGCAACCGATAATCACAGGCGGAAATCAGCTCCTGTACTAAGCCATAACCCGTGCCCAATAGCAACAGATAAGGCCCTCCTTGGCTTTCCATGGTCTGACGTAGGGCTTTGGGGTGGGTGATGCCCTGGCTGATCCCCGCGCCGGTAGCGATTAAGCGAGGGATTTGCCCTTCTTTTGCTTGAATGGTTTGGATGGCCATTTCCAGGCTTTCGGTCAGCGTAATTAAGTCCAAAGCTTCGCTACGGTAAGGGTTGTAGCGTTTTGCCGGCGGGCAATGCCAATAGGTCAACAGCTCTTGGACCATTTCTCTTTGTTCCGCCATGGGTTGCACCACAAAATACCCGGCTAAGGCATAGGTTTTGGCTAAGCGAGCAATGTCGTGCAAATCCAAATTCGTCAGGGACGTGGCAATGGTTTCTTTTTTCTTATTATATACGGGGTAATGAAGCAGGGCCAAATAAAGCTGGAAAGGTTTCTCTCGCTTGGCCCGCAATTCTCCGAGATAAGCGGCGTCTTCTTCCGTTAAGGGCGCAGTTGACAATAAGTCTGGCCGAGTGGTTAAGGTGCGTTCCAGGGCTTGTTTCCGCCGCCAGCGGGTAATTTCCTGATGATTTCCTTGTTGCAGTACCGCGGGAACGGCTAAATCCTGCCAAACCGGCGGCCGGGTGTATTGAGGATATTCCAGTAAGCCGTCGGAAAAGCTTTCTTCTTCTGCCGCCCGTTCGTCCCCCAATACGCCGGGGAGCAACCGGGAAACACTGTCCGCAATGGCCATGGCTGGGATTTCCCCGCCAGTTAAGACAAAATCGCCCACGGAAAAGATGTCCGTGGCATAGGTGTCAATAAAGCGTTGGTCAATGCCTTCATAATGGCCGCAAACGATGATGATTTGCTCTGCTTTGGCCAAATCCTCTGCATCCCGCTGGGTGTAGGGCTTACCAGCCGGGGAGGTAATCAGCACCCGGCAGTTGTCCGCGCTCCGTACTGCTTCCACGGCTTTGGCCAAAGGCTCCGGCTTCATAACCATGCCGGCGCCGCCGCCGTAAAGCCTATCATCCGTGGTTTGATGTTTATCCTCGGCAAAATCGCGGATATTGGTGACCTGTATTTCTAGCAAATGCCTGTCCTGAGCCCGTTTCAGCATGGAGGCGTTTAAGGGCGCGAACATTTCCGGAAACAAGGTGAGGATGTCGATTTTCATATTAAGCCCTCCGGCACCGTGACTTCCATGCGTTTGGCTTGCAAATCCACCTGTTTAACCACAGATTTCAAGGCGGGGAGCAGAATTTCTTTTCCGTCGTCGCCTTTGACCACATAGACGTCGTTTGCCGTATAGGCTAAGACGTCTTGGATTTCTCCTAAATAGGTATCCCCCTCCCAAACCTTGAGACCGATGAGCTGGAAGTGATACCAAGAACCCTCCGGCAGGGGAGGGGCGCTACAGCCGGCCTTTATGCCAAGCAGCGTCTTTTTCCAAGGTTAAGATTTTGCCGTTCTTAAGGGAAAAGGCCGCGCCCGCTTGAAAGCGAAGGGGATTGTCCGAAAGACTTTCCGCGCTGACGCAGCCTTCTATGCCGTGAGAAGCCCTGATAATGGCCACGGTAATGTTTTCCTGGTTAGCCAAGGGTTTATTCAATCTCCAAATTGGCTTTTTTGCCTTCTTTGGCCGCCGCAGCCTTCAGCACCACGCGCATGGCTTTGGCAATGCGCCCTTGTTTGCCGATGACTTTGCCCATATCTTCCGGGGCGACCTTCAGCACCAATTCAATGCCTTCTTCTCCTTCGGTCTCGAAAACAGAAGCGGCATCAGGGTTGTTGACCAGGGATTTGGCCATATGCTCAATGAGTTCTTTCATCGGTGAACCACCTTTCTGTTACGTACAAGTAGGGATGTACGGGCGAATTTCGCCAGTTGGGTAAAGCAAAGGCTTAGCTTATTTCAAGCCCGCCTTTTTGAACAGGGATTTGACGGTGTCGGAAACTTCCGCGCCGTCAGCTAACCATTTGTTGGCTTTTTCTTCGTCGATTTTGATGACGGCCGGGTCCTTGGTGGGGTCGTAGTAGCCGATTTCTTCAATGAAACGGCCGTCTCTGGGCCAGCGGGAATCCGCTACTACCACGCGATAAAAGGGAGCCTTCTTTGCGCCCATTCTTTTCAGTCTGATTTTCGTTGCCATAGTTGTTTCCTCCTAAAATAAATAATGAAAATAGAAATACATCAATGGTAATTGCCTTTTCAGAAAAAGCAAAAGAAACCCTTGTTTAGAAACCGGCCCAGCCTCTGCCGCCCAGATTAGGGAAGCCGCCAAACCCGCCTAGACCGCCCTTTTTGCCCTTTTTGCCTTTTTTACCGGCGGCCATGTTGTTCATCTGTTTGACCATTTTCTGCATCATTTCATGCTGCTTCAGCAGGCGGTTCACATCCTGTACCTGCCGGCCGCAACCAGCGGCGATGCGTTTTTTTCGGCTGCTGTTGATTAAAGCCGGATTACTCCGTTCTGCCTTGGTCATGGAATGGATAATGGATTCTACCACGGTAAACTGGCTTTCGTCCACCTCCACATTTTTTAACTGTTTCCCTAGGCCGGGAATCATGCCCAGGATGTCTTTCATGCTGCCCATTTTACGAATCTGCGCCAATTGGTCCAGATAATCGTCAAAGGTAAAGCGGTTTTGCCGCATGTGGGCTTCCAGTTCTTTGGCCTTTTCCTCATCTACCGTGGCTTGGGCTTTTTCAATCAGGGTCAAAATATCGCCCATGCCCAAAATGCGTGAGGCTAGCCGATCGGGGTAGAAGGGTTCCAGGGCTTTCACATCTTCCCCAGCACCGGTGAATTTGATGGGTGCGCCGGTGACCTCCTTGACGGAAAGAGCGGCGCCGCCACGGCTGTCGCCATCCATCTTGGTCATGACAATACCGGTAATGGAGAGCCGCTCGTTAAAGGCCTTGGCCACGTTCACAGCATCCTGGCCCTGCATAGCGTCGATCACCAGGAGAATTTCCGTGGGATTCACGGCGCTGCGGATATCGGCGATCTCATTCATCATATCCTCATCCAGGTGCAGGCGGCCTGCAGTATCGATGATGAGGAAGTCGTTGCCGTATTTTTTGGCGTGGTCCAAAGCTTGGGTGGCAATGTCCACGGGATTTACTTTATCCCCCAGGGCAAAAACCGGTACATTGATCCGTTCACCCAGGATTTTCAGCTGGTCAATGGCAGCGGGGCGATAAATATCCCCAGCGGCCAGAAGCGGCCGGTTGCCTTGGTTTTTCAGATAGAGCGCGATTTTCGCTGCGGAAGTGGTTTTACCAGTACCACCGTAGGGGGCTTGGAATTCACGGTCAGCTTGGAAACACCGCCGCCCATGAGCGCGGTAAGCTCCTCGTAGACGATTTTGACCACCTGCTGGCCAGGGGTTAAGCTGGACATAACCTCCTCGCCTACGGCCCGGTCTTTGATGCGGGCGCAAAAATCTTTGGCCACTTTGTAGTTGACGTCAGCTTCCAGTAAAGCCACGCGGATTTCCCGCATGGCAGCAGTGACATCTGCTTCGGAAAGCTTACCTTTGTTTTTCAGCTTAGCAAAAATGCTTTGCAGTTTGTCGCTAAGTCCGGACATGATTTCCCTCCTTTGTTATAAGGCGGACAGCAGGGCTTTGAGCTTTTTTCGTTCATCTCCTGCCAGAGGAATGCCGTCGATGTATTTGTGTATCTCTTCTAAAACGATTTCCCGCCGTTTGGCAGCGGCGGCATTATGGAGAATGGCTTCATATTCTAATAGTTGTTTTTCTCCCCGGTGGATCAAATCGTGAATAGCTTGACGGCTGCCACCCAATTGCTGGGCGATTTCTGCCAGGGAGAGATCTTCTTCATAAAAAAGGGATAATGCTTCCTGCTGACGTTTGGTCAGCAATTTACCGTAATTATCCAACAACACAGCGATATGGGACAGTTTTTCTACTCGTTCTAAGGTCGTTTCTTCCGCTGCCATGTCTAATCATCCCTTCTTTGACACAGGAAAAATTATAAGCCCATTTCTCGCCAATGTCAAGGTTTTTTTCTTTACACCCAAAGGCCGAAAATGGGGAAATTTTGTGATTTTTTGTTAATTTCATGCACAGAATTCGCCAAAACCCTGGCAAAGATGGGGAATTCTTCTTGACCCTGACAAGGGTATATGATAATATGATATTCGCTGTTACTATGGGTAAATAGCACATGCTTTCCCCATGATTTTGGATATTTGTCTGTTGACAATATCGTTTAACAGCCCGTTTCTTGTTCTAAAGCAGACCATACAAGGAGTGAGGCCATTCATGCGGTATCCCGAAAGTGCCCAAATGCGTCAGCGCCGTTCTTATGCGCGTATCGCTGAGATTTTGGAGATGCCTAATCTGATCGAAGTCCAGAAGGAATCCTACCGCTCTTTTTTGCAGACCGGTTTGAAGGAAGTCTTTCATGACGTTTCTCCGATTACGGATTTCACTGGCAATTTGGTGCTGGAGTTTGTGGATTACAGCTTCGGCGAACCAAAGTATGACGAAGAAGAGTGCCGGAACCGGGACGCGACCTTTGCTGCGCCCCTTCGGGTGAAAGTGAGACTAATTAATAAGGAAAGCGGCGAAGTCAAGGAACAGGAAGTGTTCATGGGAGATTTCCCGCTGATGACTCGCCATGGCACCTTTATCATTAACGGCGCTAAGCGCGTGATCGTTTCTCAGCTGGTGCGTTCCCCCGGCGTTTATTTCCATATCAATCTCGACCCCAGCGGCGACAAAATTTATGGCGCGACGGTAATTCCTAACCGTGGCGCTTGGCTGGAGTTGGAAACGGATTTGCAGGGCTATGTTTATGCCCGTGTGGACCGGATGCGGAAAATCCCCGCTACGGTCTTAATCCGCGCCCTGGGCTATTCCTCTGATGAGGATTTGCTGAATTTGTTTGACCATCATCATTCCATCGCCCATACGTTGAGCAAGGACAATTGCTCCAATACGGAGGAAGCCTTGATCGAGGTGTATAAACGCCTCCGTCCCGGCGAACCCCCCACGGTGGAATCTGCCCGTTCCTTGCTGCATGGTTTCTTCTTCGACCCCAAACGCTATGACTTAGGCAATGTGGGCCGGTATAAGATGAACAAAAAGTTGCAGCATGGCATTTTGAAACGGGTGAATGAAGAGGGCTTGGTTTGGAATGACGAAGCCCAGGCCTATATCGAAACCGAAGAAGTGCCGACTTACAACGACTATCTGCGTTATTTGACCCAGCCGGATATTATTGAAACTGTGCGGATGTTCCTTCGTCTTGTGGACGGGGAAGTGCCGGCGGATGATATTGACCATCTGGGCAACCGCCGTCTACGTACCGTGGGCGAGCTGCTGCAAAACCAATTCCGTATCGGCTTGAGCCGTATGGAACGGGTGGTGCGGGAACGCATGACCATTCAGGATGTGGAATCCATCACCCCTCAGGTGCTGGTGAATATCCGTCCGGTGGTGGCTGCCATTAAGGAATTCTTCGGCAGCTCTCAGCTGTCCCAGTTTATGGATCAGACCAACCCCTTGGCTGAACTGACTCACAAACGTCGTCTTTCTGCTTTGGGCCCTGGCGGTCTTTCCCGGGAAAGAGCTGGGTTCGAGGTCCGCGACGTGCATCACAGCCATTATGGCCGTATGTGCCCCATTGAGACCCCAGAAGGTCCCAACATTGGGTTGATTGGTTCCCTTTCTACCTATGCCCGGATCAATGAATTCGGCTTTATCGAAACACCTTATCGCCGGGTAGTGGATGGTAAGGTAACGGACATTATCGACTATTTGTCTGCGGATGAAGAGGATAATTATGTGGTGGCCCAGGTGAATGAGCCTTTGGATGAAGAAGGTCATTTCCTGAACCCCCGTTTGAATGTCCGCGCCGGCAGCTTAATCTGTGTCCGGCCTGCTTCCACCGCCAGTTATATGGATGTTAGCCCCAAACAGTTGGTTTCCGTGGCCACGGCCATGATTCCCTTCCTGGAACACGACGACGCCAACCGTGCATTGATGGGCGCTAACATGCAAAGACAGGCTGTGCCCCTGCTTTCTTCTGGCGCGCCTTATGTGGGTACTGGTATGGAAGCTCGGGCTGCTATTGACAGTAGCGTGGGCGAATGCGCCGATTTTGATGGCGTCATTGAATACGTCAGCGGCGACAAAGTCATTCTGCGTGGCCAGGATCAGGTGAAGGAATATCACCTGTTGAAATTCCAGCGTTCTAACCAGGGCACCTGCATGAATCAGAAGCCCATTGTATATAAGGGCCAGCAGGTGAAAAAGGGTGACCCCATTGTGGACGGTCCCAGCTGCGATTTGGGCGAGCTGTCCTTGGGGCGTAACGTTCTGGTGGCTTTCATGACCTGGGAAGGCTACAATTACGAGGATGCCATCCTGCTCAATGAAAAGCTGGTGAAAGAAGATTATTTCACCTCCATTCATATTGAAGAATACGAATGCGACGCCCGCGACACCAAGCTGGGGCCGGAAGAAATTACCCGCGATATCCCCAATGTGGGCGAAGATATTCTGGGCGACTTGGACGAGCACGGTATTATCCGTATTGGCGCTGAAGTGCGGCCCGGGGATATCCTGGTGGGCAAGGTCACGCCTAAGGGCGAAACCGAACTCACGGCAGAAGAACGCTTGTTGAGAGCGATTTTCGGCGAAAAGGCCAGAGAAGTCCGGGATACCTCTTTGCGCGTACCTCATGGGGAAAACGGCAAAATCGTGGACGTGAAAGTGTTCCAGCGGGATAACGGCGATGAGCTGAGTCCCGGCGTGAACAAGTTGGTGCGCATCTATATTGCTCAGAAGAGAAAGATCTCTGTGGGCGACAAGATGGCTGGCCGTCACGGGAACAAGGGTGTTGTTTCCCGTATTTTGCCCCAGGAAGATATGCCTTTCCTGCCTGACGGTACCCCCATTGAAATTGTGTTGAACCCCTTGGGCGTTCCCTCCCGTATGAATATCGGGCAGGTGTTGGAATGTCACTTGGGTTGGATGGCGAAAACCTTGGGTCAATACGTGGCCACGCCGGTCTTTGACGGCGCCACGGAAAATGATATTATTAACGGCCTGGTGCAGGCGGGCCTTTGCCGAGATTGCTTCTTAGGCGAAGACGACGGCAGCATCCCCCTGTATGAGCAGGTCGGCTATCAAGAAAATGGCCGGCCGGATCTGCGGCCTCTGACGGAAGAGGAAATGCAGGATAAGGCCTACTTGGCTCAGCTGAAAGCAGAAAAACGTCTGAAAATCGTGGACGGCAAAACCGTGCTGTATGACGGCCGTACCGGTGAACCCTTTGACAACCCCATTACCGTAGGTTATTCCTATTATCTGAAGCTCCACCATCTGGTAGACGATAAGATCCATGCCCGTTCCACTGGTCCTTACTCCCTGGTCACCCAGCAGCCTCTGGGCGGCAAGGCGCAGTTCGGCGGCCAGCGCTTCGGCGAAATGGAAGTTTGGGCTTTGGAAGCTTACGGCGCTGCTTATACCTTGCAGGAAATCTTAACGGTCAAATCCGACGATATCGTGGGCCGTGTCAAGACCTACGAAGCCATTGTTAAGGGCGAGAACGTACCTGACGCCGGCGTGCCGGAATCTTTCAAGGTGTTAATCAAAGAGCTGCAAAGCTTGTGCATTGATGTGAATGTCTTAGACGATCAGGATCGTGTTATCGAAATCAAGGAAGACGACGATGACGAGGATATTTCCAAGGATCTGGGTATGAACCTGGGGAATATGACTCCCGTGGCGCCTTCTGCACCCCAGAACGATGATTATGCGGAAAACAGCAGCTTAGACGAAGGGGAAGAGGATGATGACCTGGATCTGGGCTTAGGCAATTTGCAAATCACCACCTTGGATGAGGAAGACGGCGCAGCGCTGGACCTGAAAGAGGATGATTTTGAATAATTGTTACCTGCTCCATTGTGTGATATCGAAAGAGGAGTTGAGATAATTGTTGGATGTCAGTAATTTTGACCGCATGAAAATAGGGCTGGCTTCCCCCGAAATGATTGAAGCTTGGTCCTATGGCGAAGTAAAGAAGCCTGAAACCATCAATTACCGCACGCTGAAACCTGAGCGCGACGGCCTGTTCTGCGAACGAATTTTTGGCCCCACCCGCGACTGGGAATGCCACTGCGGTAAGTATAAGCGCGTCAGATACAAGGGCATCATTTGCGACCGCTGCGGCGTGGAAGTTACCCGCGCCAAGGTGCGCCGGGAAAGACTGGGCCATATCAAATTGGCCACCCCTGTTTCTCATATCTGGTATTTTAAGGGTATTCCTTCCCGCATGGGGCTTTTGCTGGATATTAGCCCCAGAAACTTGGAGAAGGTACTTTATTTCGTTTCCTATATTGTCCTGGATCCGGGAGATACGGATTTGGTTCGTCATCAGCTGATGACGGAAAACGAATACCGGGAAGCCCGGGAAACCTATGGTGACCGTTTCGAAGCCGGCATGGGCGCAGAAGCAGTGAAAAAGATGCTCATGGAGCTGGATTTGCCCAAGCTGCAAGAGGAATTACGCCAGGAATTAAAAGAGGTCAGCGGCCAGCGTAAGGTTCGCGCCGTCCGCCGTTTGGAAGTGGTGGAAAGCTTCCTGGCTTCTGGCAATAAGCCGGAATGGATGGTTTTGGATGTGGTGCCGGTGATCCCGCCGGAATTGCGCCCCATGGTGCAGTTGGACGGCGGCCGTTTCGCCACCTCCGATTTGAATGACCTTTATCGCCGGGTAATTAACCGTAACAACCGCTTGAAACGTCTGCTGGATTTGGGCGCACCGGATATTATTGTCCGCAATGAAAAGCGTATGTTGCAGGAAGCGGTAGACGCCCTGATTGATAATGGTCGTCGTGGCCGTCCGGTGACCGGCCCTGGTAACCGGCCGTTGAAATCCCTGTCCGATATGCTCAAGGGTAAGCAGGGGCGCTTCCGTCAGAACCTGTTAGGTAAGCGCGTGGACTATTCCGGCCGTTCCGTTATTGTGGTCGGGCCGGAGCTGAAAATGCATCAGTGCGGCCTGCCCAAGGAAATGGCGCTGGAATTGTTCAAGCCCTTTGTGATGAAACGCCTGGTCAGAGATGGCAAGGCCCATAATATCAAGAATGCTAAGCGTATGGTGGAACGAGTACGCCCCGAAGTTTGGGATGTGCTGGAGGACGTGATTAAGGACCATCCCGTCCTGCTGAACCGCGCTCCTACGCTGCACCGTTTGGGCATTCAGGCCTTTGAGCCTATTCTGGTGGAAGGCCGCGCCATTAAGATCCATCCCTTGGTCTGCACGGCTTACAATGCGGACTTCGACGGCGACCAGATGGCAGTCCATGTGCCTTTGTCCGTGGAAGCACAGGCAGAAGCCCGGGTGCTGATGCTCTCTTCCAATAACATTTTGAATCCTAAGGACGGCCGCCCTGTTGCGGTGCCTACCCAGGATATGGTTTTGGGTTCCTATTATCTCACCATGGATAAACCCGGCGCCCCTGGGGAAGGGAAAGCCTTTGTGGATTATAATGAAGCTTTGCGCGCTTATGTGAACGGGGATATTGATATTCACGCCAGGATTGAGGTGCGCTGCCCGGATTGCTGGGATAGCCAGTGGGTGGATAAAAACACCGAAGTTCCCATGGAAGTGGATGAACATGGTCGTCGGAAACGTCTGGTTACCACCATCGGCCGTTTGATTTTCAACTACGAAATCCCCATGCCTAAGGAAATGAGCTATTACAATACGGTCATTGACAAAAAGGTTTTGGGCTTGATCGCTGACCGTTGCTATCGCCGGATGGGCATTTCCGCGGCGGCGGTGTTGCTTGACGGTATTAAGGCTCTGGGTTATAAATACTCCACCCGGGCCGGTATTACTGTGGGTATTGAGGATATTAAAGTTCCGGCTGCCAAAAAGACCATTATGGCTGATGCAGAAGCCCGGGTCCTCCAGATCGACAACTTCTTCCAGCAAGGCTTAGCCAGCGAAAACGACCGCTATACGGAAACGGTGAAAACCTGGCAGAAAGCAACGGAAGATGTGACCCGGGAACTCATGAATAACCTGGATCCCTTTAACCCCATTTATATGATGGCCAACTCCGGTGCTCGTGGTAATGTCCAGCAGATTCGTCAGCTGGCCGGCGCCCGTGGCCTGATGGCCGATCCTTCCGGCCGCATCATCGACTTGCCCATTAAAGCGAACTTCCGTGAAGGCTTAACGGTGTTGGAATTCTTCATTTCCAGCCATGGCGCCCGTAAGGGTTTGGCCGATACGGCTTTGCGTACGGCTGACTCTGGTTATCTGACCCGCCGCTTGGTGGATGTGGCCCAGGAAATCATCGTGCGCGAACAGGATTGCGGCGATACTCTGGGCATTTGGATTGAAGAAATCCCCAATATCGAATCCTTGAGTGAACGAATTGAAGGCCGTGTCCTTAACTGTGATGTGGTTAATCAGGAAACCGGGGAAATCCTGGCAGAAAGAGGCGCGTTCATCACCGAAGATCTGGCTAAGACCATTTGCGATTATGTAAATACCTTGCCGGAATCTGAACGCCGGGTCAATATCCGTTCCGTCCTGACTTGCCGCAGCCGTCACGGCGTCTGCTGCAAATGCTATGGCCGCAACCTGGCCACTGGCGATATGGTGGAAGTGGGCGAAGCTGTTGGTACCATCGCAGCGGAATCCATCGGCGAACCTGGTACCCAGTTGACCATGCGTACCTTCCATACCGGCGGCGTTGCTGGCGACGATATTACGCAAGGTTTGCCCCGCGTAGAGGAATTGTTCGAAGCCCGTAAGCCTAAGGGCCAGGGCATCATCGCCGAATATGACGGCCGCATCGCCGTAGGGGATAAGGCTGGTAAGCGTGAGATCAAGATTCTGGGCGTTGGGGAAGACGAAGGCCAGGTCTTGGCAGAATATTCCTGCTCCTATGGATCTACGTTGAAGGTAACCAATGGCCAGTTGATAGAAGCTGGCGACGAAATCACGGAAGGTTCCGTGAATCCCCATGATTTGCTGGCGGTCAAAGGCATCCGCGGCGTACAAATGTATTTGCTTAGAGAAGTTGAACGGGTTTACCGCCTGCAAGGCGTTGACATCAACGATAAGCATATTGAAATCATGATCCGCCAGATGCTGAAAAAAGTCCGCATCGAAGACAGCGGGGACACTTCCTTGCTCTCCGGTTCTATGGTGGACGCCACGGAATTTGATTATGTCAATCAGCAGGCGATTGAACAGGGCTTAGCCCCAGCCACGGCAAAACCGGTGTTGCTGGGTATCACCAAAGCCTCCTTGGTGACGGATTCCTTCCTCTCTGCCGCTTCCTTCCAGGAAACCACCAGAGTGCTGACGGACGCCGCCATTAAAGGCAAGGAAGATAACTTGCTGGGCTTGAAAGAAAACGTCATCATCGGTAAGTTGATTCCTGCGGGCACTGGCTTGAACCGCTATCGTGGTTTGCAGATCAAGTCGGATAATGAGGATTCGGAGCCTGTAGGTGCAGCGGCTTTGCAGGATCCACAGGATAGCTTCATGGATCGGCTGGCGCAAGTCACCGCCATGCAGGACGATGCGGGAGAAGGCGACGACATGTTGCTGGATGATGATTTTGATGAAGCAATTTTCAATGAAGTATTAGATACCGAAACGATTCAGAACGAAGCTGGTAATTTTCAGAAAAACAATGCAGAATAATCTTGACATTTTTGCAAATTACTGATAGAATATTAAAGCGCGTTCTTTCGGATTTTGATACAATATGTTCATTTAACAGGACAGTTGCGATCAGGAAGTCAGCAATGGCTTCCTGTCTCTTTCCCGTGTGTTTAAGAAAATTGCGCGATTGTTCATTTGATATTTTATTTTTCATTCTTAGATAGACCAGAAAAACACACAAGGATAAGGAGGTGTAAAGTTTTGTCCACTATTAACCAGCTGGTACGGAGTCAGCGGGAAGTCACTGTGAAAAAGTCCAACGCCCCGGCATTAAAAGAATGCCCCCAGAAGAGAGGCGTTTGCACCAGAGTTTATACTACCACCCCGAAAAAGCCGAATTCCGCTTTGCGTAAGGTCGCTCGTGTTCGTTTGACCCATGGCGTGGAAGTGACTGCATATATCCCTGGCATCGGTCATAATCTGCAAGAGCACTCCGTGACTTTGGTTCGCGGCGGCCGTGTTAAGGACCTGCCCGGTGTTCGTTACCACATCATTCGTGGTGCACTGGATACTGCCGGTGTTGCCGGTCGTAACCAGGCTAGAAGTAAGTACGGCGCTAAGAAGCCTAAGACGAAAGCCAAGAAATAATCGCACCAAAGCATCAAAGGAGGATCACCATGCCCAGACGTGGCAATGTCAACAGAATCGAAATTCTGCCTGATCCGGTATATAACAGCGTTGTTTTGACCAAGTTCATCAACCAGATTATGCTGGATGGTAAAAAAGGCACTGCGGAAGGCATCGTTTACGGCGCCTTCGATATCATTAAAGCAAAAACCGGGAATGACCCCATGGACGTGTTCAACACGGCAATGAAGAATGTCATGCCGGTTTTGGAAGTCAAAGCTCGTCGTGTAGGCGGCGCTAACTACCAGGTTCCCGTGGAAGTTCGTGCTGACCGTAGACAGGCTCTGGCTATTCGCTGGCTGGTTATGTTTGCCCGCAAACGCGGCGGCAAATCTATGGAAGAAAAGTTAGCTGGCGAATTGATGGATGCTGCCAATAATACCGGCGCTTCCATTAAGAAGAGAGAAGACACGCATAAAATGGCGGAAGCCAATAAGGCTTTTGCTCATTATCGCTGGTAAGCGTTTGGAGGAGCCATGCCCAGAAAATATTCGCTTGAAAAGACGCGGAATATTGGCATCATGGCGCACATCGACGCAGGTAAGACCACTACAACCGAGCGTATCCTCTTTTATACCGGCCGTGTGCACAAGGTCGGTGAGGTGCACGATGGTAACGCCACCATGGACTTCATGGTGCAGGAGCAGGAACGCGGGATCACCATTGCTTCCGCTGCTACTACCTGTTTCTGGCGTGACCATCGCATCAATATTATCGACACGCCCGGCCACGTTGACTTCACTATGGAAGTTGAACGTTCCTTGCGCGTCCTAGATGGCGCGGTAGCGGTTTTCTGCTCCGTCGGTGGCGTTGAACCTCAGTCCGAAACCGTTTGGCGTCAGGCTGACCATTACGGGGTTCCCCGTGTGGCCTATGTCAACAAAATGGACCGGATGGGTGCCAATTTTGATAACGCAATTAATATGATGCGGGAACGCCTGCATGCACATCCTGTTGCCATTCAGCTGCCCATTGGCGCTGAGGATAATTTCATCGGCCTGATCGACTTGCTGGAGATGAAGGCCAATATCTACCGGGATGCAGATGGTAAATCTTTTGAGGTCTGCGATATCCCTGAGGAATATCAGGACGCTGCGGAAATCGCCCGTATGGAACTGCTTGAGGCCGTTGCCGAATTCGACGATGAAGTGATGGAAAAATACCTCAACGAAGAGGAAATTACCATCCCTGAGATCAAGAGAGCCATTCGTTCCGGTACCTTGGCTTGCAAGATTAACCCCGTATTGTGCGGTTCTTCTTTCAAGAATAAAGGGGTTCAGCAATTGTTGGACGCCATCGTGGATTACTTGCCTTCTCCTGTGGATGTGCCTGCAATTGAGGGCGTAAATGAAGATGGCGAAGCGGAAAAACGCGAATCTTCCGATAACGCGCCTTTCGCTGCACTGGCCTTCAAGATTGTGGCTGATCCTTATGTCGGCCGCTTGACCTTCTTCCGCGTTTATTCCGGTACCCTGAAAAGCGGTTCCTATGTGTATAACGCAAACAAGAAGAAAAAGGAACGCGCCAGCCGCTTGCTGCAAATGCACGCTAACCACCGCGAAGAAGTCGATACGGCCTACGCCGGCGACATCTTGACTGTGGTAGGTCTGAAATACACCATGACCGGCGACACCCTTTGCAGTGAGGATGCTCAGATCATTCTGGAATCCATTGATGTGCCGGAACCCGTGATTGATGTGGCTATTGAACCGAAAACCACATCTGACCAGGAGAAAATGGCCATCGCTTTGCAGAAGCTGGCGGAAGAAGACCCCACTTTCCGGGTACGCAATGACCATGAAACCGGGCAGACCATTATCGCCGGTATGGGCGAGTTGCATTTGGAAATCATCATTGACCGTTTGATGCGGGAATTCCGCGTTGACGCTAATGTGGGTAAACCCCAGGTTTCTTACAAGGAAACCATTACCAAGCCCTGCAAAGGCGAAGGCAAGTATGTTCGCCAGAGTGGCGGTCACGGCCAGTACGGCCACTGCGTTGTGGAATTTGAACCTTTGGAAGCTGGCTCCGGCTTTGCTTTCGAAGACAAAACCGTGGGCGGCGTGATTCCGAAGGAATTCATTGGCGCCATTGAAAACGGCATTAAAGAAGCAATGGAAAACGGTATTTTGGCTGGTTACAACTGCGTGGATATTAAAGCCACGCTTGTAGACGGTAGCTACCACGAAGTGGATAGCTCGGAAATGGCCTTTAAGATTGCCGGTTCTATGGCTTTCCGGGATGCTTGCGCTAAGGGTTCTCCTGTTGTGATGGAACCCATCTTCAAGGTAGAAGTCCTGACCCCAGACGATTATCTGGGCGATGTGATCGGCGACTTGAACTCCCGCCGCGGTTATATCGAAGGTGTGGAACTGCGCCATGGTTTGCAAGCTGTGAAAGGCTTCGCTCCCTTGAAGCAAATGTTTGGGTACGCCACTGACTTGCGTTCGAAAACACAGGGCCGCGGCACCTATACGATGCAGTTCGATCATTATGAAACCTTGCCCAATAGCCTCACCGAAGAGCTGCGGCGCAGCAGAGGCTTCATTAAGTAAACATCACTCGATTCTTTCATAAATGACGGAGGAAAGACGCAAATGGCAAAGCAAAAATTTGAACGTACGAAACCGCATGTAAACGTAGGTACGATCGGCCACGT
>CAKRYM010000016.1 GCA_934427095.1 uncultured Bacillota bacterium
TTACGGTGCGGGTTTCTCCTTCTGGATGGAGCGTAGCCAAAGCCCAATCGGGCACGCTGACCTTTTCTCCTACCGTACTCTTCCAGGTATAAAGCTCTTTCCACTGGCTTCCACTCACACGGCCATAAGCGGTATAGGACTGGCAGAGCAGGGTTTGGGCATCCAGGCGATACAAATAGCGGTAAGCGGAAGTTTGGCTGACCACGGTGCTGACCCCATCCTTGCTCCAGGCGGCAGTCAGTTTTTCCGTGGGGAGAATATGACAAGAAAGGGTATTTTTCAGCGCTTCCTCTTCTTCTGCATACTGACCAGGTAACAGCCCCAGCAGGGCGGTACGGCCGTCAGCCAACAATAAGCAGCCTTCCCCGTCGCCCAGCCAAAGGGTGCTGTCATCCTTTTCGTAACGGAGCAGGGAGAGGCCATCTTCACTTTGGCTACCCATGTAAACGGTTAAGCCAGGGGTGTCCTCTCCGGGCACATATTGTACCGTGGTGGTAATGGGGTTTTGGTTGAGCAAGGTGTCAGGATCATTAGCTTGGGCAATTCCCTCTATGCTGTAGAGGGGTTCTGCATCCGTGGTGCAAATCAACACCGTGCCGCTGTTTTCCTCATAAATTACCTGGAAGCCGTAAATCTCCGCCAAGTCCGCTAAGGCATAATAATTGGCATCGTTTACGGTATACGCGCTGACTTGGCAGAGTTCATCATCAGCGAACAATACCCATTTGCAAGCCTGGGCTTGCCCATTGGCCGTAGGGGTAAAAGGCGTTTCATCCAGGCTGTAACGGCCGCCTCTTTCCGTATAAACGGCCTTGGCATAAGGATTATATTCCAAGCTAAAGCCGTTGGCAGTGCCTTGTAAGAGCTTAGCTAAGTCCCGTAAGCCCACGTAATTTTGGCCGTTGATGTGATAAGCGAACAGATCCACCGGTTCCCCGTTCAGATAAAAGGAAACGTGGCTCTGCTGGCAGGCAATCCCTGTTGGAGCAGGGGTGGTTTGGCTAATACGGATAGCGCCGACGGCTTCCCCTTGTCGGTTGGCAGGGTAGCTGCCCGTATAGGTTTCTCCATTGGCTAAGGTCAATTCCCCTTCTTTTACGGACAAGGTCGCCATGTCGCAGCCAGCCAAGGTGAGGCCTTGC
The DNA here is from genome assembly GCA_934427095.1 of uncultured Bacillota bacterium. Lineage (GTDB taxonomy): Bacteria > Bacillota > Dehalobacteriia > UBA4068 > UBA4068 > RGIG3155. The sequence continues at coordinate 1,143 of CAKRYM010000016.1, forward strand.
ACAGCCAAAATGCTGCAAGCGTTCAAGGGGCCGATGATTTGTGCGTCGCTATTGGTAAAGGTGGCTTTGCCTAAGACCAGCAGGGAATCTGCTCCGCTGCTGATATCCAAAGTGCTGCCGTTTACGGTCATATTCCCGTTGATTTTCACCAGGGGACCCTGGGCTTCTGGTGCAGACAAGGTGAAGCTGCTGGCCGTTATGGTCCAGTTGCCGGTTAAGGCGATCACAGGCTGGGTTTCATCCGGCGTATAGGTCAAGTCCGTCTTAATCAGGGAAAAATCCTGGGCGGAAAGATGTCCGGTGAGGGCGGCCTGACTATTGTCTAAGGTCAAGCTGCCGGTCAAGGCCAGGACGGCTTGGCCAGACAGAGCCAAATTTGCCCCATAAAATTCAGCGGAACCAGCCTGGATGGCGGTGTTGCCGTTGAAGGTATAGGAGAGGTTTTCCCCCTCCACGCTAGGGGCGGTTAAACCAGTACCTGCGGTGATAGAAAGGGCGGTATCCTTTAACAGCAAGCTGCTGCCAGCGGAAATCCCCACGCCTTCTGGTAAATCCACGACCAAGCTACCACCGGAGAGGACGATTTTCCCTTCCCCTAAGATGGCTGTGGAAAAGTCACCATGGATATTCACTTCGCCGCTAAGGCGAATGGTCAAATCCGTAGGCGCGTAAATCCCGCTGCCCGTTGGAGCAGGGGTGGTAATGGTGCAGGAAGAAAGAGTAAGGGTTTGGGTAATGGTATCGTAACTTGCGCTACCGTCTCCAAAAATATCCCCGGCGTTTTCTGCTGTGACCGCTGTGCCATTGACCCAAAGCAAGGGCTCGTTTGCGGTTTCTTCCCCCATGGCCGGCAGGGCAAAAACCAGTAAAAGCAAGATAGCGGCAAATAGGGCAAAGAAACGTTTCATGTTGGGGCCTCCCTCATCCTTTTTCAAAAAAACCAGATAGGAATATTATACCATTCCCCCTGGGGAAAGCAAGAGGATGCGAGGCCAAAGTAAAGAAAAATTTCTGTTAAATCATAGGGTTATAGTGGGAAGTTTTAGGAAGCTGGGGTTTTGCTTTGGCGAAGGAAAATTGCATTCTTTTGCTGGCTGTGCTATGATAAGAAGTAACGTGAAAAAGGAAAAGGAGCCGAGACCAATGGGGGAGCAAAAAGAAAAAACCCTTTCTTCCCAGCGGATATTCACAGGGAAAATTCTCACCTTATATCATGACCAGGTGGAGCTGCCCAATGGCAACACGGCCAGCCGAGAACTGGTGCGGCATCACGGGGCAGTATGCATTGTCCCCCTGACTCAGGACGAGCAGGTGGTTATGGAAAAGCAATACCGTTATCCTGTGGACCAGGTGATTTGGGAAATCCCCGCGGGAAAATTGGAACCCGGGGAAAAGGACCCCTTGCTGGCTGCCAAACGGGAATTAGCGGAAGAAACCGGCGCAATAGCGGAAGAATGGCTGGATATGGGCTTATATTATCCTGCTTGCGCCTATTGTGACGAAGGTATCCGCATGTATATGGCCAAGGGGCTGACCTTTGGGGAGCGTCACTTGGACCAGGACGAATTTTTAGACGTGGAATTGGTACCTTTGCGGGAAATGGTAGAAGCGGTCTTAGCAGGAAAAATCCCTGATTTAAAGACCCAAGCCGCTTTGCTTAGGGCTTGGCTCATCTTGCACCCCGGGGAATTGGCCAAATAGTGGGAAAGAAAACAGAGAAACCATAACCGATAACGGATAAAAGATAAAAGATAAAGGATAAAGGAAGGAAAATCATATGACCAATAGCGGCCGGCAAAAAATCGACTGGGCCAGGAGCTATATGCCCTTGCTGAACGGAATCAAAGAGGACTTTACCGCTAAGCGGCCTTTTCAAGGACTGCGCATTGCCATGTCTATTCATCTGGAGGCCAAAACCGCTTGGCTGGCCTATGTGCTGCGGGCAGGCGGCGCAGAAGTGACCTGCACAGGCTGTAACCCCTTGTCCACCCAGGACGATATCGCAGCCGCCTTAAGAGAGGACGGCTTTACGGTCTATGCCAAGCATGGGGCCTCTATGGCGGAATATGAGGAGCATTTGTTGTCTACCTTAGCCGTACATCCCCATCTCATCATTGATGACGGCGGGGATTTGACTGCTCTGCTCCATGGCGAGGCCAAAGACTACCGGGATCAGCTCATCGGCGGTTGTGAAGAAACCACCACCGGCATTATGCGCTTAAAGGCCTTGGCTCGTTTGGGGCAGTTGGCTTACCCCATGCTGAACATCAATGACGCGGATATGAAACATTTATTTGATAACCGTTACGGCACCGGGCAATCCACCTTGACCGCCATCATGGCTGTGACCAATTTGACCTTGGCTTCCCGTACTGTGGTGGTGTCGGGCTATGGCTGGTGCGGCAGAGGCTTTGCGGATCGGGTCCGGGGCTTGGGCGCTCGGGTCATTGTGACAGAGATTGACCCGGTAAAAGCCATTGAAGCCGTGATGGATGGGTTTACGGTTTTACCCATGGAGGAAGCGGCGCCTTTGGGGGATATTTTCGTCACTTTGACTGGCTGCAAGGATGTGATTACCAAACAGCATATGGAAAAGATGAAAGACGGGGTATTGTTGGCCAATTCCGGTCATTTTGACGTGGAAATCAATAAAGAGGATTTGCAGTCTTTGGCCAAGAAAATCTGGCAGCAAAAGCCGGACATTACCGGCTATGCCTTAGCAGACGGCAGGGTCATCAACCTCTTGGCCGAAGGCCGGCTGGTGAACTTAGCCGCGGGCATGGGGCATCCGGTGGAAATTATGGATATGAGCTTCGCTTTGCAAGCTAGAGGCTTGGAATATATGGCGAAAACAGGGAAAACCTTAGCCCCCGGGGTATATCCATTGCCCAGGGAAATCGACCAAGCCATTGCCAGACAAAAGCTGGCCGCTTTGGGCCTGGCCATTGATACGCTGACCCCAGAGCAGCACAAGTATTATTATTGCGAATAAGACGCAGCAAAGAAAAACCAGCCCTCTAGTTGTCATCAATTTCGTATTGGGTGTTCAGCAACCACTTCATTTGCCATTTTTTCATAAGCAGCAAGGTCCTTGATGAATTGCAAGATTAAACCGGTATCTTTCCGTTCGGCGTATCGAAAAGTAAGTTCTTTCTGCATCTTGATAACCTCCATGGATGTTTCTTCCTCTGGGATAAATCGTGTGATCTTTAGTTGCTTATCCGCATGATGACAAAAGCCAAGGAAGATCACTTCTTTGTGCAGCATCTCCCTTGGGCTTCACTTGCCTTTATGTAGATGGGATTTCCTAAGGCCTTTACTGTTTGCGGGCCAGCTCATATTCGGCATTAAAGGAATAATAGGGGCAATCGTTATAATTTCCCCGGAGAAAACGCTCCATCTCGTCCTGATCTAAGCCTACCACACAGGTGTAACAGCCGTATTCCTCATCGTACTCGAAATTGCTACAATCATCACAGCGAGAAATTTTGCCCATATGTATTCTCCTTTCTTAAGCCAAGGCAGGCAGGGTAAAGGTCATAAAAGGTTCCCCGGCTAAAGTCAACCACTGGAAAACCCCGTCCGCATACCAAAGAAAACTGTTTTGGCTATTGCCCCTAGGAAAGCTTAAGGAGCCGGGGTTTAGCCGATACCAGCCCTGATGCTCCTCCACCTGGGGGATATGGGTATGCCCTGTGAGAAAAACCAGGTGAGCTGGTTGTTTCTCTGGGATGAATTGATGACCGTGAGCCAGGACAAAATGCCAACCGTCCACCAGCAGGCTTTGGGTATCCTCCAGCATGGGAAAGGCAAAACGGAATTGGTCCCCCATGCGGTCACAATTACCTTTGACCGGCAAAATTCGGTCAGCCAAGGGGTTGAGCTGGCTATCCACCGGCGGAAAATCCTCTGCGTCATAGGAGCCATGATACAACAAATCCCCCAATAGCAGCAGGCGGTCCGGGTTTTTCTGTTTCACCTGTTGGAGGAGGGCGGCGCAGCACTGGGTATGACCGTGAATGTCCGAAGCAATAATCAGTCGCATAGAAACCCTCCTTTCCCTTCTTTTTTGCCAGTATAACACCTTTTAGAAATAAAGTAAAGAAACGCCCGTAGGCTTAGACCTACGGGCGTTTGGTTAAGATCAGGGCTCCAATGGATCTACCTTCTGCAAAGGAGAAAGGGTATCCTCAGAAAGAACAAGGGAAATTTCCTCGGCTTTCTTTTTCTTGCCCCAAGGCCAACCTTTATATTTTCTCTTCTTTTTCTGTTTATCGGGGTTTTTATCAAACACCAAGTAGAAGGAGGGCATCATCAGCAAGACCAGCAACGTGGAAGCGGTCAAGCCGCCGATGATCACAATGGCCATCCCCCGCAGCATGGCCGCGGTGCCTGTGGCAAAGACCATGGGGATCATGCCCAAGATCGTGGTCAAGGAAGTCATCAAAATAGGGCGCAGGCGGCGTTTACCGCTGTTGATTAAGGCTTCTTCCCGAGCCATACCCTTGCTACGCAGCACATTGGCATAGTCTACCAGCAAGATACCGTTGTTCACCACGATGCCCACCATCATCATAAAGCCCATTAGGGAAATTAGGCTTAAGGCATCCCCAGTTAAGCGCAGTAGCAGGAAGCTACCGATTAAGGAGAAGGGAATGCTCATCATCACCATGAGAGAGAAACGGACGGATTCAAACTGCATGGCCATGACCAGGAAAACCAGGAATAAGGCCACAAAAATGGATTTCCCCATTTGGGCTAATTCCTCATTCATCATATCATCCATCATACTGGTGGTTTGCTGTACCCCTTCTGGTAAAGACAAATCCTGCATGAGCAAGGCCGCTTGCTGGGCGACTTGCACCTGATCGTCCAGAGAGGAATTGGCCGTGATGGTTAGCTGATATACGCCATCAGTACGATTACGCATCTGCATGGCTTCCCCATATTCTACGGTAGCAATATCCCGCAGGGGAACATAGGTGCCGTAATTGGTGGGAATGGTTTTATCCATCAGGGCCCAGATATCGGTATAAATTCCTTCTGGATATTCCAGCACAATGTCGTATTCTTCGCCGCTATTGGTGATCGTAGCTGCGGTTAAGCCGCTTAAGGTGTAGTAAAGATCCATGGCTACTTGGGCAGCGGTAAGACCATTGCTCATCGCGAGCAGGGGATCGATATGAATATCAATGGTGGTGGCAGAAGCAGAGGCCTCCGAAGACACCCGGGTTACGCCGGGAATACTGGCTAAGGCGTCCTCCACCATAAGACCGCCTTCCCGTAAAGCGTCGATATCCGTGCTTTCTAAGGTCACGGTGGTTTGGCTCATCATGCCAGTAAACATACTGTATGAGCTGTAAGCCTGAATATCCAAATCTATCCCGCTGACATTGGCCAAGGCCTCCTGGTAAATGGCGACGGATTCATCGCTGCTCCGTTTATTCCCATCCGCCCGGTAGCAGGTGAAGGAAGCGCTATTGTCGCTGATGGTCAAGTCATAATCGCTAAAGGTTTCATCCTGGGCGATCATTTCCTCAATAAAGCCCACTTCTTCATCAATGGTGGCAAGAGAAGTGCCGGCGCGGAATTTGGCAGTAATGGTCATATGCCCTTCATCTGTGGAAGGGATGAGCTCCAAATTCATGGTAAAGAGCAAAGCAATGGATAGGATCAGCAAACCCACGGTAATGGCCACAATACGGAATTTCTGCTGAATATGCCGGTGCATAAAGCGGTCATATTTCACCGTCAGCCAGATCACAAAGCGGTTCACGGGGATATGTTTTTTGGCTTTCGGCTGCAAGCGGGTAAAGCACAGGGGGACCACAGTCAAAGAAGCCAAGAGCGAGGCGAACATGGTGATGACCACCACCCAGGAAAACTCCCCGTACATTTCCGCGGCCATATCGCTTAAAAAGAGAATAGGCAGATACACGACCACCGTAGTAATGGTGGAAGCGGTGATGGAGGTCATGACGGAATCCGCCCCCACTTGAGCGGCCTGGGCATAAGCCAAGAGACTATTGGGATCATATAGATCTCCGCCAGGTAAGGCTTCATAACCCAAGGCTGTGTGATCCTGCTCCTCCTTTTGCCGGAAGCAGCTTTCCAGTACTACAATGGAGCAGTCCACAATCATGCCGATACAGATAATCATGGCCATGGCGGTGATAACGTTCAAGGAAAAATTGAGCAAATTCATCATGGCCAAGGACGCCAGTACAGACAAGGGCATGGAGCTGCCTACGATCAGGGAGGCCTTGAAATCCCCAAAGAAGAGGAATAGCACCAGCATGGCAAAGAGCACCCCTAAAGCCAAGGACTGGGCAATGGATTTTAAGGCGGCTTTGATGATATCCGAGCCGTCATAGCTCACCAGTAAGGACACGGCGTCATTTTGCTGTCCCAACCGGTCTAAGGTGGCGATAATTTCTTTGGCTGCACCTACAGTACTAGCAGCCTGTCGTTTGGTCACAGAAAGGAGCACGCAATCTTGACCGTCGTAACGGCTGATGCTGGCCGCGTCCCTGGTCCCCCAATTGACTTCCGCCACGTCGCTTAAGGTAATGGTGGCGCCAGTGGCGGTAATTAAGGGAATGCTCTGGATTTCGCTTAAGGAAGAGATGGCGCCGCTACTGCTGACGCTAAGCTCCTGCGAACCGGCATTGACGCTGCCCGCGGGGATTTGGAAATCCATGGCCGTAATGTAATTGGCCACGCTGCTCATGGTCAAGCCATATTGTTGTAGGGCTTCCTCATCCAAGGTCACCTGAATATAGGTTTCGTCCCCGCCGGAAACATCCACTTTGGCTACATCGGTGATACTTTCCAATTCCGGCACTACCGTATCTTCCACATAATTGAGCAGATCCGTATCTCCCTGGTTAATGGCAGCAACCACCACCGTGGGCAATTCATTCACGGAAATCTGCATAATGGTAGGGTCGCTGGCATCCTCCGGCAAGGTGGAAGAAATAATGTCCAAGGCAGCCCGAAGATCAATATAGGCCTCATTAATATCCACGTCATAATCATAGGTAAACATGACCATGGAATAATTGGCATAGGAAGATGACGAAATACTGTCCACCCCAGAAAGGGAAGCGCCGGCATCCTCAATGGGTTTGGTCAGCAGTTCTTCGACAGATTCCGGGTCTGCTCCGGCATAGGTGGTGATCACCACCTGCATAGGCATATCAATATCCGGGATTAGCTCCATGCTGGTATTGCTGATGGCTAAAGCGCCGAATACCACAACAGCCAGAACCAACAAGAGCATACTGACAGGGCGCTTTAAGGCGAATTTGGTCAGATTCATCAGTTTACTCCCCTAAGGTAATTTCTACCCCGTCTCTGAGCCGGGGAGACCAGGTGGAAATGACCTGATCGCTTTCGTTCAGGCCGCTGATCACGGCAATGGTGTCCTCATTATACACATCGGTCTGAATCATGGTTTTCACGGCTTTGCCATCCTCCACGCAGTAAACATAGGCTTGGCCTTCCTGCCAATACACCGCGTCATAGGGCAAGAGCAAAGCGTCATAGGAGGTATACGTATCCGCGGTAACCGTGGCCGTGACGCCGCTGGGCAATTGCTGTCCATTGGCTGCTACCACAGCTTCCACAGAGAAGAGGCCGGTCATGGGATTCACGGCATTACCGATTTGGGTAATGGTACCGTTCCAGGTATCGCCGCTTCGTTCTACCTGAATTTTCCCCCCCACCATCAGGGTATTCCGTACCGCCTCGCTCACATCAAAGGTGATGGTCATGGCGTCGATGGCGCTGATGGTAAAGGCAGCGTAACCAGGGGAGGTGAGGCCGTGTTCATCGAGAGAAACCGCAGTCACCGTCCCGTTAATGGGCGAGGTCAAGGTGTAATAATTCAAGGACATGCGGGCGGAACGTACCCCTACATTGGCCGCATTCACGCTGGTATTGAGCATGGCCTCTGTTTCGGAAAGCACCTCGTTATTGGTGATATCCCGGGAAGCCATAGCTGTGGCTAGCTGTTTCTGATAGGTTTTAATGGCAGTTTCATAGGACTCAATGGCGGTTTCCAGTTGTTCTTTCCCGCTGCTAATGGTAGGCAAAGCGGAAGAAGCGCCGCTATAGGCTTGGGCGGCAATATCCGCTTGATTGGACAAAAGCTGAATATTGGCGTCAGTTAAGGATTCCACCGTAAGCCCTGCATCACTCAGGGTTTTTTGGCAAAGCATAGCTGGGTACAGAGCTAAGCTAGCGGTATCCAGATCAGCCAGGCAGCTTTCTAAGCTGTCATAAGAAGAGGATAAGCCGCTGCTTAGGAATTCCTCCATGGCTTGGGTATATAAACCGGTGGAGGTGGTGGCGCCGATGGATTCCAAGGTGGGACCTAGCTGCGCCTTATAAGCCAGAGCGGTATTATAGGCGGTGACGGCTTGGGTATAGGCTTTTTCTGCATCGTCCAAATCATCGTCATAATCGTCTTCGTCGTCTTCCAAATCTTCCAGCTGTTCTTTGGCGTCAGCCAGCTGCCGTTGATAATCGGCAATGGTATCTTGGAGCTGCTGAATGGAAGCGTCAGTGGATAAAGATTGCAGCTGCCAGGAGGAGCCGGTGGTTTGTTCCGCCGTAAGCTGGGCACTTTCTAAGCTGAGCAAGGCGGAATTCAGCTGCAACTGGGCGGCCTCATCATCCAGCCGCGCTAGAACTTGTCCTTCGCTGATGGTATCGCCCACCTGGACGCAGACTTCCTCCACTTCTGCGCTGACCATGGGCAGAATGCTGACCTCCTCCGTGGGGCTGATTTTACCCACGAAACGACTGCTAATGGACAAATCTCCCCGTTCTGGGGTAATGGTTTCCACTAGGATGGCGGTATCTTGTTGGGTAACCTCTTGCCCGCAACCAGTTAACACAAAGGTGAGTAGGACAAGGAGGAGCAGCAAGGGGAAACGGCGTTTTTTCATACAAAAAATCTCCTTACGATCATCGAGCAATTTACTGAGAATGGCCTTATATCCAATGGGAAAAAGAGAGAGAAACACCTTTCTTTTCCTATATATAAGGATACAAATTTATGATAGCACCGGGCAAAAAGCCCGTCAATGATTCTTCACCAAAAAAACAAAAAACCGGATCAATTCCGACCCGGTATCTTGCCAAAAAGATAAAGCTGACACTTTAATTTTCCATTATAAAGTTTGCGTTTCTTTTCCGCGGTTCTGCCAAAAGCTTCCTCAAAGGCGGAAAAAGGGGTCAGAACGCTAATCCGCCAAGCAGGGGAAAGCCTGCTTACTGCTTTGCCAAAGGCGGCGTAGAGCTGTTTAGCTTCCTCTTGCTCCAATAATCTTTCCCCATAAGGGGGATTGGTCACAATGGTGCCGAAGTCACTTTCCTGGGAAAAATTGGCAGAGTCCGCCTGGGAGAAGCGCACTAAATCAGCAACTCCGGCCCGGCGGGCATTTTGTTTGGCAATCCTTAGGCAATGGGGATCTATGTCCCCGCCCCAGATGTCGTATTCCCCATGGAATTCCTTATCTTTTGCTTCGGTTCGGGCCGCTTCCCAAAGGGAATCCTTAAGCCAAGGCCATTGCTCCGCGGAAAAATGGCGCTGTAAGCCCGGGGCAATGTTGCGGGCGATCAAGGCTGCTTCAATGGGAATGGTGCCGGAACCGCAATGGGGGTCGAACAAGGGCCCTTTCCCATGGTAGCGGCTGAAGAGCACTAAGGCCGCAGCCAGCGTTTCCCGTAAGGGGGCCAAGCCCTTGTCCTGGCGATACCCCCGTTTATGTAGGGGTAAGCCTGAGGTATCCAGCATCAAGCTTACCTGGTCCTTGAGCAGGGAAAACTGAATCTGATACAAGGGGCCGTTTTCCGGTAAGGTAGAAAGGCCATAGGCTTTACCCAGGCGAGTGGCCACGGCTTTTTTGATGATGGATTGGCAGGCGGGTTCAGAAGCCAGCTGGGAAGAAAGGGTATACCCTTTCACAGGGAAAGCGGCGTCTTTGGGCAAAAATTCCTCCCAGGGAAGCTTCAGCGTACCTTGGAACAGGGTTTCGAAATCCCGGGCCATAAAGGTGCCCAGGAGAATGAGCACCCGTTCACCACAGCGAAGATTCAGGTTTAAGCGGGGAATATCCCCTAGGGCGCCCTGGCAAAGGACGCGGCCGTTTTCCCCTTTCACCTCTTGTAAGCCTAAGCGCCGCAGTTCTTCGCCGACGGGGCCTTCCAAACCAAATAGGGTGGGGATGACAAAAGAAAGAGAAGACATGGGTAATATCCTTTATTATTATGTAGAATGATGATTATTTTTACAGAATCCAGGCGGTAACTTTTTAGGCTAAGGTAAGCAAGGCTTGGGCTACGGCTTTGCCGCATTCTTCTGTGGAGGCAGAACCATGCAGATCCGGGGTCAAAGCCTGCTTTTCCTGCAAAACATAGGAAATGGCAGAGAGCACTTTTTTCCCCCATTCCGTATACCCCAAATGATCCAAAAGCTGGGAAGCTGCCCAAATGGTGGCCAAAGGATTGGCTTTCTGTTGGCCGGCGATATCCGGCGCTGAGCCATGAATGGGCTCAAACATGGAAGGAAAGCGTTTTTCCGGATTCAGATTCGCTCCGGCAGCTAGGCCCATACCGCCAGCCAGCACCGTGCCCAGGTCAGTCAAGATATCTCCGAACAAATTGGAGGTGACCACCACCTGAAAGCGTTTGGGGTCCTGGATCAGGAACATGGCCGCGGCATCCACCATGTATTGATGGGTTTCTACGCTGGGATATTCTTTCCCGATTTCTCGAAAGAGGCGATCCCAGTAGACCATGGAATAATTCAGGGCATTGCCCTTGGTGATGCTGGTTAAGGTTTGGCCGGTTTTTTCCGCCAAGGCATAGGCATAGCGGATAATGCGCTCCGTACCCTTGCGGCTAAAGACCGCTACTTGTTCGGCCCGTTCGCTAGGCAAGCCTTGGTCATAAAAGCCCCCTAGACCTGCGTATTCCCCTTCGCTATTTTCCCGAATAAAGGTGATGTTCACATCCTGCTGCTGGATATCTTTGATGCGGCAGGGCGCACCTTTGAGCAGTACCACCGGGCGGAGATTCACATATTGGTCAAAGCCCTGGCGGATACGAAGCAATAAATCCCTAAGGGAAAGGTGATCCGGCACCCTAGGGTCTCCCACGGCCCCAAGCAAAATGGCGTCAAAGGCTTTCAGCTGTTCCAGGCCGTCTTCCTCCATCATGCGGCCATGTTGCAGGTAATAATCACAGCCCCAGGGAAATTCCTGATAAAGAAAGGAAAATCTTTTGTCTAGAAAAGCCACGGTATCCAAAATACGGCGGCCTTCTTGGGTGACTTCTTTGCCAATTCCATCCCCAGGGATGAGGGCGATCCGGTATTGTTCCATAGGGCACGCTCCTTTTTTCCGTTTGGAGGCTGGGCTTTTTCCCGCTGGAAAAGAGGGAAACGCCTTTTCCAGCCGAATAATAAACCATATCCTCGTCTATTTGGATTATAGCACGGGCGGGGCCGGAAAGAAAGGCATTTTTGCCGCTGGGAAAATGTATAAATCGAAAAGGATGCTGTATAAATTGCAAAAAATAAGCATTTTTTTGCAAAAAGGTATTGCATTTTCTTTCACGATGATGTATATTAATACCAACGTCTTTCCGAACATTCATGACATAGAGGGAACGTATCCTAAAAGAGAACAAATGGAGGCACATACCCATGAAAAAAATTCACGATCAGAATTTCAAAAAAGTTGCACTGGCTTACAGCGGCGGTTTGGATACGTCCATTATCATTCCGTGGCTGAAAGAAAATTATCATTGCGAAGTCATCGCGGTTTGCGCTGACGTAGGCCAAGGGGACGACAGCGAAGCGGTCAAGAAAAAGGCCATTGCTTCCGGGGCCAGCAAATGCTATGTTTGCGACCTGGTAGAGGAATTCGTCAAAGACTATGTTTTCCCCACCTTGAAGGCAGGCGCCATTTATGAAAAGAAATATTTGCTGGGCACTGCTATGGCCAGACCCTGCATTGCCAAACATTTGGTGAAAATCGCCGAGGATGAAGGCTGCGACGCCATTTGCCACGGCTGCACCGGCAAAGGTAACGACCAGGTCCGTTTCGAACTGACCATTAAGGCTTATAATCCCAACTTCCCGGTAATTGCTCCTTGGAGAGAATGGGACTTGGCCAGCCGGGATCAGGAAATTGATTACGCTGTGGCCCATAACATCCCCGTACCCGTTACCAAAGAAACCAATTACAGCATGGACCAGAACATCTGGCATCTGTCCCATGAAGGTATGGATTTGGAAGATCCCTGGAATGAACCCCAGGCCAAAATGCTGCATATCTGCGTGGCGCCGGAACAGGCTCCGGACACGCCCGAATATGTGACCATCAGCTTTGAACAGGGCGAACCTGTAGCCTTGGACGGTGTCAAATATTCTCCCGCTAAATTGGTGGCCAAACTGAATGAGCTGGGCGCTAAGCATGGGGTCGGTATTGACGACATCGTAGAAAACCGTCTGGTGGGCATGAAATCCCATGGTGTATATGAAAACCCCGCCGGCACCATTCTCTATGCTGCCCATACGGCCATGGAATCCTTGACTGTGGAACGGGAAACCGCTCATTACAAGGAATTGGTAGCAGTGAAATACGCTGAACTGTGCTACAACGGTCAGTGGGAATTGCCGCTCCGCAAAGCTTTGGACGCTTTCGTGAACGAAACCCAGAAATACGTCACCGGCGAAGTCCGCATGAAACTCTACAAGGGTTCTGCGGTGAATGTGGGTGTGAAGAGCCCCTACTCCCTCTACAACGAAGATTTGGCTACCTTCAACGAAGATAATGTTTACAACCAGGCGGATTCCGCAGGTTACATCAACATCTTCGGTTTGCCTCTGGCTGTTTGCGCCAAGGTTCAGGGCGAAGCCAAAGGAAAATAATGAATTACCGAAAGAAAGAAAAAGACCCCGATATGGGGTCTTTTTTTAATCCTTGTTTTTGTCTAAGCGGCCGAAAAGCCAAAGGACAGCTGGGAAGGCAGCGCCAGCCACTAACCAAATGATCCAGCTATAGCCCCAATTCCCACTCCAGAAGCTATAGCCCAAAAAGATGGCCACAATAATGGACCAATAGGCTGCGGTAAGGGTCTCCTCCCTATTTTGTTTTTCTTTGGCCGCCGGGGTGTATTCCCCTACTTGCAAAAGCTTGTCATAACTGCTAGAAAGGGTTTCACTGCGGATAAAGAGCATGACGCCGATACCTACCAGGACCAACATAAGGGAAATCATGCTCATTAAGAGCAGCAGATTAGGCTGTTTATTGAAGAAAGTGCCATAGCAAATGGGCAACAGGGAGGCGATACACAGGCAAACCCCGGTGATATTCTGTTTAGCACGGATGCCTTGGGTTTGGGCCTTTTCCTGGGTAACCATTTGTTTCACACTGGGATCTATGGTGAAGACTTCTTTTTCTAAATAGGCAAAGGATGAGGTTTTGCTAGCACAGAAAATAAAGATAGCCACAGCTATTGCCACAAAAAGCAATAACACAATGATGCCGATACCTAAGGCGATATGCCCGGGCAAAGCGGAGCCGGGGGTTTGGCTGATGGCCTGGAGCAGCAAAAGGCAGATGGGGGAGAGAATGCACAAATAAGTGGCTAAGGCCACTTTTTTGCTGGTAACTCTTTTGAGGGCGAGAAAAGCTGTGGCTTCTGCCAGGGTGACCTGTCTTATTGCCGGGGGGAGGGGGCTAGTTTTCGTATCTTCTGCTGTTTCCTGCTCTTCTTTCAGCAAATAGTCAATGCTGACGGAAAACAGTTCGGAAAGGCGGATAATTTTTTCCAGATCCGGCATGGATTGGGCGCTTTCCCATTTGGAAACAGATTGTCTGGTGACCTGGAGTTGTTCCGCCAATTCTTCCTGGGACCAGCCGGCTTTTTTTCGGAGTTGAATCAGTTTGTCGGCAAAAATCATAGGGCTTTCTCCTTCTGTTATTGCGGTATGATGAATGAAGTATAACAATGGGCAGCAAGAAAAGCCACCAATCGATACCTTGCAATCTGTCAACCGCTGGTTGCAGTTAGGGAAAAGAGGGGTTTTTGGTTGAGAAAATCAAGTGCGGCACTCAGCCTGGGAAGCACCGGCGCAGGCAAGGCTTTATTCCGTAACGGTTAAAATAGGCTGATGATTGACCTTATCCCAAGTGAAAACGGAAGCCAGCTCTTTTGGGGTAATAGGCTCTGGCTTAGGCAATAAGCCGGCCAGAAAAGCCAATTTGCCTGTAAGCTCTGCCGGGGTGTATTTTTGCCGGAGCACCCCCATATCCAGGTCCTTTTCCCGTTTGCTCAGGCGGTGTCCATCTGGCGCCAAGAGCAGGGGCACATGATAATAGCAAGGATGGGGAAGCCCCAACTGTTCCTGCAAATAGAGCTGTCTGGGCGTGGAGCCCAGCAAATCGCAGCCGCGCACCACTTCATTGACGTGGCCTTCCCCGTCATCTACCACCACCGCCAGCTGATAGGCATAAGTACCGTCCGCTTTGCGGATCACGAAATCCCCGCAGTCAAGGGCCAGATTTTCTCGATATTCCCCCTGCAAGCCATCGACAAAGGAAAATTCCCGGTCCGGTACCACGAGGCGCAGGGAAGCGGGGGTGGTATGGGCAGCTTGTTCCGTTGGGGTGAGATGACGGCAAGTGCCAGGATAAATGGCGTGGCCGTCTGAAGCATGGGGGGCGGAAGCGGCATGCAAATCCCCCCGGGTACACCAGCAGGGGTAAACCAGGCCCTTTTCTTGTAGAAAAGCCAAGGCTTGGTCATAGGCAGGGGTACGGGTACTTTGCCAGGGCATTTCCCGATCCCAATCCAAGCCCAGCCAGAGCATGTCCTCTTTGATGATTTCCGCATATTCTGCCGGGCAGCGCAGGCGGTCCAAATCCTCGATACGGAGAATCATTTCCCCGTTGCGGCTGCGGATAGAGGTCCAGGCCAGCAAAGCGGAAAATAGATTGCCCAGGTGCATACGGCCGCTGGGACTAGGGGCGAAACGTCCGGTTAAGTGGGTCATGGGGGAGCTCCTTTTTGCTGATGGGGATAGTTTCGCGGTGAAAAGGCTGCTTCCTCCTGTGTGAAGCAAAGAAAAGGGAAACAGTAGAGAAAAGAGGGAATACAAAAAGGGTGGCAGAGCCACCCTTTTTGTATGGAACGTCATGTGAAATTTGTATAAGGTATACTCTATGGCTAGCTTGAGGTAAGTGCTAAGATTTCGCCAAGATGTTATTATCATACAC
>CAKRYM010000017.1 GCA_934427095.1 uncultured Bacillota bacterium
GATTGGCAGTGAGCAAAGACAAATCCGTGTATAGTTTGGCGGTGTTTTCGTTATAATTCCCGGTTCCCACCTGAGTAATATACTGCACGCTGTTTTTCCCTTTTAGCGTAATGAGGCAGACCTTGGAATGCACTTTATAAAAATCAAAACCATAAATCACGGTGCAGCCGGCGTCCTCTAATCTTTCCGACCAGTCAATATTGTTTTGCTCGTCGAAGCGCGCGCGTAATTCGATAAGCACAGTCACCTCTTTGCCTTTTTCCGCTGCGGCGCAGAGGTATTCGACTAATTTGGTATGGCTTGCCAGACGGTAAATGGTAATCTTAATGGAAATCACCCTAGGGTCATCGCCGGCTTCCCGAATCATCTGCAAAAAAGGCTCCATGCTTTCAAAGGGGAAGGAAAGCAGGATATCCTCTTTTCTACTTGTTTGAGAATATTTTCTTGTTTTACCGTAGCCGGCCATGCTGGTGTAAATTTGGGGTAAGATAAGGCTGCTTGTTTTGCTTTGGGAATTTTGCTCAGCAAACCATAGACATATTTCATGTTCAGCGGGGCTTTAGTGATATAGATTTGGCTAGGGGAAGGTCCCAATTTTTCCTGGAAATAGGCCAGAAATTTGTAACTAACAGAATGGGAAAGTTCTAAGCGTACAGGGGCCAGACGTTTACGCTGTTTTAATACCTTTTTCATCCGTTTGCGGAAGTCAAATTCATCGGCAAATACTTCGTCATCCGGATTAACGTCCCCATTGCGGGTCACACAGAAAATCACTTTTTCCAGTACGGTGTAGGGGGAAAAGAGCTCTTCTACGTATTCGAAAACAATACTTTCTAAGGGAATGTAACGGGTTTCACTACCAGGCAAATAGAAAAGCGCAGGTAAAGAAGATGGCATGGGGATGACGCCGATATGCAGCACATTGTTTGCCAGATGGGGAAAGGGATGGTGGTTGCCGTAACAATTTCCTGATTTTCAAAAAAGGTTAATTCCGTACTGCCGCCCCCAACATCTACCAGCAACCCACTTTGGCCTACCCCGTCCTGTAAAGCGCCGTAATAGTCAAAGGTGGCTTCTTCTTCGCCACTGAGAATATGCACATCCCAGTCAAATTTTTCTTGGATTAGTTTGGCTACCTGAGTGCCGTTGTTGCTATTGCGTAAGGATGCCGTACCAAAAGGAAAAACCGCTTCTGGTTTGACATATTGGAGAATGGCTTTACAATCTGCCAGCACATCCAGGAGTACATTGATGCCTTCTTGTTGAATTTGGTTATTTTCATCTAGATATCCGGCTAAACCTACCGCATATTTTTTATTTAGCATGGAATGGGGGTGCCCCTCTTCCAACGTGTAAATGACCAAGCGAATGGTATTGGAACCAATATCGATCACGGCCCACATTTTTTTCCCAGCGCTTTGCGTCAAAAGATGACGAAGTTTTCCCATGTTTTTCTCCTCAAGATAAAATGACCTATCTCTACCACCATATAGTTTAGCTTTGTCGTATAAAAGGGAAAGCAAGGCCTTGTAAATTTATCGTAAATTTCTTGCTTTGGCGTAATGAGCCTAAGGAAATAGGGTTATCCCAGATTTACGCTGCACCAGGACGGAGAATTGGTCATATACTATTGGTGAGAGATGTCCAAACTCTCTAATCCACTTTTTGTAGGAGGTGTTTATGACAAGTTTTTCTAACCAGGCTACCCTTTCTTATCTTGGTAATATCATTAATTCTAATATTGCCAGCGGCCAATTGCTTGATGTGTTGGCCATATCGAAAAATTCCTTATCCACGGGTTATGGGCCTGATGATAATGTCCCGTATATCATTAGCATAGTTAATTCTGATACCAAGGCTTATGATAATCTTACGGTTACTGATAATTTGGGAAGCTATTCCTTTAACGGCAAGACCTTGACCCCTTTGTCTTATGTGGACGGCACCGTGCGGTATTATGTGAATGGGGTGTTGCAGGAAGCCCCCAAGGTTACTGCAGGCCCGCCTTTGGTGTTTAGCGGCATTCAGGTGCCGGCGCAAGGTAATGCCATGTTGATGTATGAAGCCTCTACCAATTCTTATGCACCCCCCGGCGTGGGAAGTTCATTGAATAATGAAGCCACCCTAACGGGTGATGGCGTATCCTCGCCTATTCAGGCTGCGGCTACCCTAGCTGCTGCCACCAAACCGGATTTGACCATTAGTAAATCCTTGTCCCCCCAGACGGTTACGGGGAATGAGGAAATCACCTATACCTTTATGATTGCAAACTACGGCAATACAGAAGCGGATGCAATGGATCAAGTGGCGATTCAGGATACCTTTAATCCTGTACTGAAGCTGAACAGCGTAACCTTTAATGGGACAACGTGGACTTCGCCTAGTCAGTACACCTATAATGCCACCACCGGCGATTTCTCTACGGTAGCAGGAAAGATTACCGTTCCTGCCGCCACCTATAGCCAGGATGCCACCACTGGCGCTTGGGCCATTACCCCTGGGGTCAGCACCTTGATCGGAACAGGGACCATTTAACGCTTGCCTAAAACAAAAACCGGACGCCATAGGAGCGTCCGGTTTTTTTACGCTAAAACAGAAGCATTAGGGTAAGTCAAAGAGTTTTTTCTTTATTTCTGTTGGGAAAAAATACGGTTTTTTCGCTTTTGCTGGAAAAAATGAAAGGCGAGGAGCAAAAGAAAGAGCATACTGCCATAGCCGAATAAAGGATAAAGTACGCTGATTAAATCCCCAAAGCCGAACAAACTAGCCAAGAAAGCCAAGACCGCTAGGCCTAGAGCAAAGCGCCGCTCTCTTTTTTTGTTCCAAGAAAATTTTTCTAAGAAAAATTGGATAATGCCCACAAAGCTGGATAAAGCAGTACCAAACATACCGGCAAAAAGCAGCAAAGCATAAGCATAGGCAGCAAAAGGCCCCAGGGTTTTGGCAGCTTCTAGCATGGGTAATGCTTGGGTGACGGTTTGCGGCCAGACCCTAAGGCACAGTAGGACACTGGCGGCAATGAGTAGCAAAGCCAGAGTGCCTAAGCCTACGCCTAGGTATAAGACGCGGGAGCGGGAAATGTAGCGGCCAAAGGGGGAGAGTATGGCTACGGTACCCAACAAATTGTAGCAGGCAAAATTTAAGGCGCTAAATAGCCAGCTGCCTAAGAGGACGTTTTGTGTATGGCTTACGGGTAAGGTCAAGGCATTGAGATCTCCCACTGTACAAGCTCTTATCCCAAAACATAAGGTGGCAAGGATTAACAAGGGAACGGAAAAGGAAAAGGCGGTAACCAGGCCCTTTAACCCTGACAAAGCGTAGCTTAACACCAGTATCCCAAAGAGCAAACTACCCCAGACATGGGGAAAGGAAAAGAGCTGCTCCAGCAAAGCTCCTACGCCGGCATACATGACAGAAACCACAGCGAAAAGCATACCCAGCTGCAGAAAATCCGCGCACCAGCGTAGAAAAGGAATGTCCCAAGGGAGCATCACTCGATCCGCTTCTCCTGTCTGTAATTGATGCGCCAGCCAGAGCGTGGCCACGCCAAAGAAAAACAACAACAGCATGGTAAGAAAAAGCCCAAAGATACCTTGACGGCCGAAGGAACCAAAAAATTGCCAGAGTTCCTGACCAGAAACATACCCCGCCCCTAAAAAGCAGCCGGCAAACATAAGCCCAAGCCGAAGGGGAGACAATTCTTTCATATATACCTCCGTGAGAAATGGGGTGTGCCAGATGGCGTTAAACAAATACAAAGACCATAAGTGGCCAGGGAATAGGGAAAGAAAGAATGTCCCCGGAGTTAATCTCCGGGGGAATCTGATGTGGATATGCCGTATTTTTGCAATAAATCTTCAATTGCTTCGTCTAGCAAGCGGCTTTTGGGGATACGGGTATTTTTGGCTAATTGATCGAAGAGGGGAATTAATTCATTTTTCAGTGAAGAGGTAAAACGGGTGCGGTATTTCAAATAAGGTTCTGCCATGGAAAGCCTCCTCAATTCCGACTTGATACTATTTTATCGTTTGGAGAAACTGCAAACAAGTGGTTGCAAATAGTAACTATATAGTGTATATTATAAATAACGACAAAAAATATACAGGCTGCGGAAGTTTTGGGACTTCTACGGCATGGAGTGGTGCAATGAAACGAGGTTTATTGGCTTGGTTACTCATTGCTCTTTGCTTATGCACCGGTTGTATGCGAACAGCAGAGGGGAATAGCCTTTTGCCAGAAGAAAATAGAGAAGCCTGGGAAAAAGCAGCGGTGTTTTCTTCGTTGCCTGTGCAGAACGCGATCTATTTACCAGCTAGAGCTGGGGGAAAAGATCAGGAGACCATTACTGTTTCCCTGGCTAATCATACCGGCAAGGAAATTTCTTGGGTGGAATTGGCTCTGGCTGCCTGGGACGCAGAAGGGGAATTGGTGCTGCTGAATGGGGAAAAACGTTTGGAAGCCACAGTGAATTGGCCTCGGACAGGGCAAACAGAGGTTGCCGTGACCTTGTCTTTAACCACAAATCCTCAGCCAGAGGAATTTTTGTTTTGGTTACCGCCTATGAAGATGAAGAGGGAACGGTCTGGATTAATCAGTTTTATGAGGATTATCTACGGTCAACTTCTATCCCCACTCCTTAACTTTTTCCATAGAATATTGTACCTCATGAACAGAAAGAGCAGATGTCTTATGGTTTATCTTTTCGTGCAGAGAGGTGGTTTAGCCCATGACTACCTTGCGGTCGGCGATTTTGCAGTGGGCTCTTTCTTCTGCTGCCAGTACGGTTTTACCTGCTTCCACCGAATGGATCAGCCAGACATTACCACCGATGACGCAATTATCGCCAATATAGGTTTCCCCCCCTAAAATGGTGGCGCCAGCGTAAATCACCACATGATTACCGATATTGGGATGACGTTTTACCCCTTTTACCGGGTTGCCGCTTTCATCAATTTCAAAGCTTTTGGCGCCTAGGGTTACCCCTTGATACAGTTTCACATGCTCCCCAATGACGCAGGTTTCCCCAATGACAATACCAGTGCCGTGATCCATGAAGAAATAATCGCCGATGGTAGCGCCGGGGTGAATGTCCACGCCAGTGATTTGATGAGCGTATTCCGTCATCATTCTGGGAATCATGGGAATCTTCAGCTCATAGAGCTTATGGGCTAAACGGAAAATGCTGATGGCTTCAAAAGCAGGGTAAGCCAGCATAATTTCCTCATTGTTTTTCGCTGCAGGGTCGCCCTCATAAGCCGCTTGAATATCCGTTTCCAAGGAAAGCTTGATTTCCGGCAAAGCGGACAGATATTCGCAGATTAAGCCGTCGGCATCCGTTTCTTCTGGCATGACTGCCGCCAGCATACTCCGGAGCAATTCCGCAGATTGCAGTAAATAATAGCTAACGGAAATGGGGGAAAAATCCCCATCCCCAACTTCTTTACTAAATACCTGCGGATAAAGGGCGCTGCGCAGAAGCTGAACCAATTGGATGGATTGGCTTTTTAAGCCGGAGCAATGGTTCAGAAAATCCGATTGTGAGCCTTGAATGGTGGTGAGCTTTTGCGTGACAGTCAAAATACTGTTATGCACTTTACTGGTTTTAAAGGTCTGATCCATAGATGTTTCCTCTCATTCCGTATACATGGGAGTGGACAAGTAACGGTCGCCGGAATCCGGTAGCAGGACCACAATGGTTTTGCCTGCGGCTTCTGGCTGTTGGGCAATGCGGATAGCGGCGTGTAAAGCAGCCCCGCTGCTGATGCCAGCCAATATACCTTCTTTTTGCCCCATTAGCCTGCCGGCAGCGTAAGCTTCCGCCGTGCTAACGGTCAGCACTTGGTCATAGATTTGTGTATTCAGCACTTCCGGTACAAAGCCTGCGCCAATACCCTGTATGCCATGGGGGCCACTTTTCCCTTGGGATAAGACCGGGGAATCCTTGGGCTCTACAGCGATCACCTGAATTTCCGGCTTCTGCTGTTTTAAATATTCACCCACGCCAGTGATGGTGCCGCCGGTGCCTACCCCTGCCACAAAATAGTCGATTTCCCCATCGGTATCACGGAAAATTTCCGGGCCAGTGCTACGCCGGTGGGCTTCGGCATTGGCAGGATTGACAAATTGCCCAGCGATGAAGCTATGGGGAATTTCCTTGTTCAGGGTTTCTGCTTTGGCAATGGCGCCAGCCATACCCTGTTCGCCTGGGGTGAGTACTAATTCCGCGCCATAAGCCTGCATCAGCAGGCGGCGTTCCACGGACATGGTTTCCGGCATGACGATAATCAGGCGATATCCCCGCACAGCGCAAAGGGAAGCCAAGCCAATGCCCGTATTGCCGGAGGTGGGCTCAATAATCACGGAATCCGGCTGTAAAAGGCCTTTTTCTTCCGCATCGTTTAAAATGGATAAAGCGGCGCGGTCTTTGACACTGCCTGCCGGGTTAAAAGACTCTAATTTGGCTAGGAGGCGAGCCTTTAATCCATAATATTGCTGAATATGCGTCAGTTCTAACAGAGGGGTATTGCCGATCAGTTCTTCGGCAGAAGAATAAATTGTAGACATCATCATTCTCCTTTGTCCAGTATATTCCGGGAGATGCGTCCCGTGACAAAATAAAAGCCCGGCAGAGGATATCCACTGTCGGGCTAGGAAAAGCTAACGTGAGTTGTTCCGCAGGAAAACCAAGTTTACTGCAACAGAAGCAACCCCACGCAGATTCCTGCCCGGGATTGACAACAACATGCATTCTGTTTAGCGTAAAAAGAATTCCGCATTTGATTTACCTCGGAAAAACAAATGAGTAAAAAACTGTTACCATCATACCGCGAACCGCAACTTTTGTCAACTGGAGATTTTCCACTACTAGTTTAGCGGATAAAATTGGTGCGGCAAGGGGCTTCTTGTTGGGGTAGAGAAACGCCAGCTGCTTCTGCCGCCTGACGGCATTTCAGCAGGTAAGCCATATTTCTAGCTAATACGCGCATGATGTACAAGCCTTCTTCGTCCTGTTTGACATCTTCCGGCTTGCTGCCATGAACCATATTCCAATAGCAGGAAGAAACAATGGGCATCTGAGAAATGGTAAAATATTTGTTGATCTGATCAAAGGCCGCTGTGGTCCCAGCCCGACGGGCGGAAAAAATGCAAGCCGCTGGTTTTAAGTAAAAGCTCCGATGGCCGCCAGCCGAATCCGTATAGAAAAGACGGTCCATAAAGGAGGTTAAAGCGCCGCTGGCCGCAGCATAATGCACCGGAGAGCCAAAGACAAAACCATCTGCGTCCTTAGCTAAAGAAAGAAAGACATTGACGCAGTCATCAAAGGCGCAATGCCCCAGCTTAGCACAGGAGCCACAGGCAATACAACCGGAAATAGGTTTATTTCCTAGCCAGAAATGCTCGGCCTCCACCCCTTCTGCCTTTAGGGTTTTTTCAATTTCACATAAAGCCGTGTACGTGCAGCCTTGTGCATGGGGGCTGCTATTCACCAGCAAAACTTTCATGTTCAGGCTCCTTTCTTGATGGGGAATTTTCTGTTTTTACTATAACAGCAGGAAAGTAATCTGTCAAATTACACTTACGGAAATAATTCTCGTAAAATCAACAAAAATATGGTATACTATGGTATTGAAAGAAATGAGGACAGAATTTTCGGAGGGATCGGTTATGGTGAGCATGAATTATCTGCTTAGGATTGCCAAAGGCGCCAGTTTTAAGAAAATGGGGGAAGCCATTGATAAAGTCCATGAAAAATGCGGCAAATGGAAGCCGTTGATCTTTTTGGATATGGTTTGGTGCATCGTGGCTTATGGGGCTGGTTATTGGGATTATTTAATGTTTGGCTTCTGGGACATGACCCCCGCCCAGAAAAACACCTATCTCACCCGCGTTCGGAACAAAAAGGTGCAAACCTTGATGAATGACGACGCCTATTCCAATGAATTCGATAACAAAAATATTTTCAATAAGCGTTTTGCCCGCTTTTTACACCGGGAAACCCTGGATGCAGAAAACTGCACTTTCGAAGAATTCCAGCAGTTTATCCAGGGGAAAGAAGTAGTGTTCGCCAAAGCCAACAAGGGAAGCTGCGGCCAGGGCATTGAAAAATTACGCCCAGCGGATTTTGCGAACACAGAAGCTATGTGGGCTTATGTGCAGGAAAAAGGGTTTGGCGTTTTGGAAGAGTTGGTCGTGCAACATCCTGATATGGCTGCCCTGCATCCCGCTTCGGTCAACACCATGCGTATCGTCACCGATGTGGTAGGGGATCAGGTGCATATCGCTTATATCGTGGTCAAAATGGGGAATGGCGCTTTTGTGGATAACAGCGGTCAGGGTGGTATTCTTTGCGCGGTTGATCCCGCTACGGGAAAAATTACCAGCCCCGCTACGGATGATTTTACGGAACATGTTTATGAGCAGCATCCGGTTACCGGTGTTTCCTTCCGTGGGTATCAGTTGCCTATGGTACAGGAAGCCATTGCCTTGGTGAAAGAAGCGGCTTTGGAAGTCCCCCAGATTCATCACGTTGGCTGGGATGTGGCCATTGGTGTGGACGGGCCTTTGATTATTGAAGGAAACGATTATCCTGGCACGGATTTATGCCAGCTTTGGCCCCATACCCCAAATAAAACCGGGCTTTGGCCTTATTACCGGCGGATTTTGGGTTGCTAGTAAAATACGCAAAAAAACCTGTCCGGCTAGAGACAGGTTTTTTTGTTTTGGCTTTATCCATATTCGTTTTCAGACAGAAACGAGCGCCCCTATTATATCTGATTTTTCTCGCTTTGTCTAGTTTTTCCAAAAAAGATAGGGGCCTTTCTCTTAGACAAAAAGTGCAGGCGTCTTTATTTTTCTTCCTGCTGCTTTTTCTTTTTGGCTTCTGCCTTGGCTTTACGGGCTTCTGCCCGTTCTTGACGGCGCTTTTCTTCTAGCTCAAAGACAGCGCGTTTCCTTTCCATTTCTTTTTCTTGTTCCTCATAATCTTTAGCGGTTGGGGGAAATAATTTTTGTAGTAGAAAAGAAATAAAAAACATCCCTACCAACAGCAGGACAACTTTCAGCGTTACGCTCAAGGAATCAGCTCCTGTTCGATTGCCGCAAAATGGGCGAATTTTCCAAAGAAAAGAATTCGGCATAAAATGGTTTTTACCTACTCAATTTATGGGAAATATGTTATCATAAACCTGATATATGATCTTGCTTAATTTGATGGTATTCGTATGAAACAGAAACTTTCGATTTTTTGGATCTTTTTCCGGATTAGTCTTTGCTCCTTTGGGGGCGGTTATACTGTGCTTCCTTTGTTCCAAAAAGAACTGGTGGCTGATCGCCATTGGATAGAGGAGCAAGAGTTGACGGATTTGTATGCCTTGGCCCAGTGTATGCCAGGGTTAATCCTAATCAACCTGGCCGTGTTAGTGATACGGCCGCGTTTTGGCCGTTTAGCCGCAGTGTTTGCCGTTCTGGGCGTCATGGTTCCCCCTTTGGTAATCGTTTTGCTGATTTCCTCCTTGCTGACCACGTATGCTGAGCTACCTGTGGTGCAGCATGCGTTGTCCGGCATCAGAGTGGCAGTTGCGGCCTTAATCCTTTGGAGTGCCTGGCGGCTCATTCGGATGGGGGTCAAAAACGGGGTGGATTTTGCCATCTTTTTGGTTGCCGCTATCCTGGTTGCCTTTAATCTCATCAATGTGATCCTGGTGATTGTTTTGGCTATGGTAGCTGGGTTGATTTTAGGCTATCTGCACCGGAGAAAGGAGGGCCGGCCGTGATTTATTTCACCCTGTTTTGGGAGTTTTTTAAGGTAGGCCTGTTTACTTTTGGCGGCGGCCTGGCCTCTTTGCCTTTACTTTATCAGATTGCAGATCGTTACGATTGGTTTACCGTCGCCCAAGTGGCGGATATGGTGGCGGTAGCAGAATCCACGCCCGGTCCCATTGCGGTGAATATGTCTACTTTTGCGGGGTATCAGGCCGCAGGCATTTTGGGCGGTGTCGTAGCTACGGTGGCCCTTTGCCTTCCCGAAGTCATTTTGGGCTTTTTGGTTTGCCGAGTCCTTTCCCGCTTTGCTACGGCCAATAGTGTACAGGATATTTTTCATGGGTTGCGTCCTGCGGTCGCAGGCTTATTGACGGCCGTGGCCATCAGCATGATTTTTTTAGCCTTGTTGGGAACAGCGGAATTGAAATGGACGGGCAATTTTGCCTGGGGACCCTTTGTGTTATTGCTTTTGATGATTGTGGGAGTATTTCGGTTAAAGGTTCATCCCCTGGTGTTTATTGCCTTTGGGGCTGTGATTGGTATTTTGTTCCAGTTTTAACAAACAAAAAAGCAAGATCCCGCTGTTTCGGGATCTTGCTTTTTTGTACGGCTATTATTGCAGGAAGGTTAAGGGGTGTGAACAAGTTCAAAATATAAAACGGGAAAAAGATAAGTGATGTTGCTGAAGCTGATTTGATTATATGACGCACAAGTGCAAAAATCAAGCTTAACCAGGTCATTATCCAGGATCGCGATATGAGCAAAAAGGAATCAGCTTTTCTTATTTGCATTATTTATAGGTCTTGAAACAAAGATTGAGATCTACTTCTCCCTCAATCCCAGCCACCGTGCCGCTATCCGTATATTGCCACATGGTAAAGGCATAAGGGAATTGGAAAGTATGGTAATATTGGGCGTACCAGATATCATAGTCTTTCAGCTGGCGTAAATCCAGCCGTCCTGCCAACCAACGGGTATTCCCATAAATCATCGGGGTGTAGCCCTCTTTTTTTATGGCTTTGCAAAAGGCGTCAGTGATTTCTGTTCGCTGGGCAATGGTTAAGTTATCCACCCGGGCTTCTTCTTCGTGAATTTCTTCCATATCAAACACTACGGGATAGGTGACGTCATAATCCTTCAGCATATTTATGACTAGGTCTGCTTCTTCTAAGGCTTCTTCCACTGTGGTAGCCTGAGAAAAGATATAGGCGCCAATGTCCAAGCCTGCGGCCGTAGCGCCAGCCAGGTTAATCTCTGCGTATTCATCCACCATCAGGCTCCCGCTACCATAGCCCCGGTAAGCCAGGCGAATCATGGCAAAATCAATGCCGTCTGCTGCCACAGCCTCCCAGTCAATTTTCCCTTGATAGACGGAAACATCCACCCCGGTGAGTGCCGTTTTCCCATCTTGGCTATAGACGGCCCTATCTCCTACCCAGCTGAGAAGGGAAGCATCCAGCTCATTATGGGGTAAAGAGCCGTCTTGGGGTAGGAAGATATATTCCGCGCCGTCTTGATACACCAAATAATCAGGAAAGAGTTCCTGAAGATAACCTACGCTGACCTCGTAATCGTCTGCCAGCTCCATAGCCAGTTGACCGTCTATGGTTAGGCCTGTATCTTTTTTTTGCAGCGGTAGCGCAATTGCCAATAGAATCGTTAGGACCAATAGGACTAAGGTAATGAGATTCGTCAATAATAAGGTGCGGATAATTCGTTGCTCCCGACGTATGTATCTGACCATAAATAACCTCCAAGTGGGGATTGTTTGTAAATGGGGCTTGACAAATCAATGGATATCTGGGATAATATATGCGCATGGCGCGTTGGAGAAATGGTTAACTCACCAGCCTCTCACGCTGGCATTCATGGGTTCGAACCCCATACGCGTCACCAAAAGACCGAGTCATTTGACCCGGTCTTTTTTATTTGTCAAAAAGGCCGTTGCTCTCTGTTTCCGGTACAGCAGAAAGCACCAAAAGCTTTCCTTCCTGTACTTGGAAACGAATAGCCAAGCCCCCAAAGGAAAAGCCGTATATCCGTTTGGGATCATGCTGATAAGAAGGCCGGGGATCTTGGGCTAGGATTTGGGTCAAAGGTTGGAGAATACTAGGGGGGATTTGTGCCCGTATTTCTTGCGGAATCTCCACAGATAAAGCGTATGCTTTAACGGGTTCCGCAAACCCTGCTTTTGCTTCAGGATGGCTGTCGGTAAAAGGCAAATAAGGCTTAATATCCAAGATCGGCGTACCGTCCATTAAATCCGCTCCAGATACGGTTAGCACCGGCCCTTGGTCTGGGGTAAAGCGAATATTTTCCAGCTTGACAGAAGATAAGCCTAGGTGATTGGGACGGAAAGGAGAGCGGGTGGCGAAAACCCCCATCCGCTGATTCCCGCCTAAACGAGGCGGCCGTACCGTGGGGGACCAGCCCTCTTCTTGCACGGCAGAGAATAGCCAGATCAACCAAAGATGGGAAAACCCTTCTATCCCTCGAAGCGCTTCTGCATTACGATAGGGTGGGGTAAAGACGATTTCCCCGCTTAATTCCGGCACCAGGCCGCTTTGCCTGGGAATGCCGAATTTAGCGGGAAACGGCGTATGGATATGGGCAATAATTTCCATGGTGAGATTTGGCATGATGATTTTTCCTTTTGCCTTTGCTTGCTACTAATTTCATGATATTATAGGTAATGATATGCTGTTTGTCAGAATGTGTCAAGGGTCTGAAGAAAGCGAGAAAAAAACTTAACAAAATCTTAAAAAGAAGAGTGCTTTTTTCTTAAACGGCAATCTTGTATGATAATAGCGGAGGTTGAACAAATGTATACCGTATTGGTTTGTGATGACGAAAAGGATATTTTGCAAGCCCTGAATATTTATCTGTCTGCCGAAGGATATCATATCCTGACTGCCACCAATGGGCAGGAAGCCTTGGATGTCCTAAGGAAAGAACAGGTGCATTTGATTTTGATGGATATTATGATGCCCATGGTGGATGGTATGACCGCTCTCACCCGGATCCGGGAGCTGTCCTCTACCAGCGCTACGGCGGCTAATGTGCCGGTAATCCTCCTTACGGCCAAAAGTGAGGATACGGATAAAATTATGGGGCTTACGGTCGGGGCAGATGACTATATCACTAAACCTTTCCAACCGTTAGAGGTCTTGGCTCGGGTCAAAGCGCAGCTTAGACGCTATGCTTTCTTGGGTGGTATGACCAAAGAAAGGCAAACAACTTTGCTGGTTGGGGGTATCGCCTTAGATGATGAAAGCAAAAGCGTCACCTTGGACGGAGAACCGGTGAGCCTAACGCCTACGGAATACGCCATCTTAAGACTGCTCATGCGCAACCCCGGCAAGGTTTTTTCCTCCCGAGAGATTAGCCGGCATCTGTTGGAAGAAGCTAATCTGGGCGCAGAGTCCTCTGTTGCGGTACATATTCGTCACCTCCGCGAAAAATTAGAGATTGACCCGGCGGACCCCCGCTATTTGAAGGTGGTCTGGGGTCAGGGGTATAAAATGGAGGCGAAACTATGCAGATCTGGAAACGATTAACCGGCAGTGTTCCCTTAAGGATCTTTGCATTCATACTTTTTTGTGTGGTCGCTTGCGTTGCCGTATCTGCCTTTGCCTATTGGCTATATGGTACACAGGAGGGCTATTACGAACAGGAAGAGCCGCCGGTGTTTACGGCAACTGTTGAATGTAAACGAGTGGTATTTAGTCAATTGGATGAGGTCGTGAATGCGATTTTGTATTATGGCCTCATCCCGGATTTACCGGATCATATTTGGCAGGAGGAAAGCTGCCTTTCCTATCGGGTTTTGACGCCCAATGGGGAAGTCCTTTATGATACGACCCAAGAAGGAGATATTCAGGCGGTAAACGATTACCGGCTGGAAAGCTCTGCCTGGACCAGTGGCAACGAAACCGAGTCTAGCGGGGAAGAAGAAGGAACGGCAACTACGGTAGAGGTGCTGGATGAAACGGTTAGTGATCCTACGCCCATAGAGGAGCAGAATTCCGTCGCCGTAGGGGCGGATGCAGAGGCCTTGGCAGGCATCTGGGCTACCAGCCCAGAACTGGCCGATTATGACTATTTGGAACTGCAGGGTTATATTCGTACTCCCTATACTGGCCAATTGCTACAACAACACCGACTCTATACGCTCCTAACGGAACTAAAGCACTGGTTTGTCCCTGTAGCCATTGGCGGAGGGGTGTTGTCTGTGTTTTTGTTGATCTATTTGATCTGCGCTGCGGGCCGGAAGGAGGATCAGGTGATCCTGACCGGATTAAACCGCATACCGCTGGATCTGTATTTTGTGATTTTGTTCCTGTTGGGTTTGGGGTATGCCACTTTCTTGGACGCAGGTCCCTTTTACTATTACTATGGTTATTCTTCCCGTGTGGCGCAAATCTTGCTGTTTTTACCCTTGCTTTTGTTGGTGCCGGCGATTCTGTGCAGCGCCTTGGGCATGACCTTGTCTGCTCGGCTCAAATTACCCGGTTGCTGGAAGAATACCCTGATTTACCGTGTTTTTCACTGGTTTTTTTGTCTTCTTCGACGCGCTATTTTGGCCATTCCCTTGAACTGGAAAGGCGCGATTTGCGTGATTGGCTTAGGCCTGTTTAATGTGTTCTTTATCGCTATCGCTTTTGGCAATGGCTCCGGTGCCGTTTTCTTTTTCTGCTTGATCGTGGACTTACTAGTGCTATTGTATGTCCTGCGTTTCTTAGGTGAGCTACGTAAGGTGGAAACCATTTGCAGTAAAATGGCGGCTGGGGAATTGGACACCCCCATGCCGGAAAAACTGCATTTTGGCTTAAATAACATTAGCGGCTATTTGGATCAAATTTCCATTGGCATGAACAAAGCCGTGGCGGAACGGATGAAAAGCGAACGCATGAAAACTGAGCTGATCACCAATGTTTCTCACGATATCAAGACGCCGTTGACCTCCATTATTAGCTATATCGATTTACTGAAAAAAGAGAACATCAAAGGGGAGAAGGCGCAGGAATATATCCAAGTGTTGGACCGCCAGTCCCAGCGGCTGAAAAAGCTCACCGAAGACGTGGTGGAAGCATCCAAGGCCGCTACAGGTAATCTCCCCGTTTCCTTGATCCGCACGGAAGTAGGCGAATTGCTGGAGCAGGCTGGAGCGGAATATGGCGAAAGCTTGCAGGCTAAGGGTTTGCATTTAGTGGTAAACAAACCCTTAGGCGAACCCGCCATTTTGGCGGACAGCCGACTGATTTCCCGTATCTTCAGCAATTTGTTTAGCAATATTTGCAAATATGCGCAAGAGGGAACCAGGGTATATTTGGCCGGTACTTCTCAGCGGGATCAAGTGGAAATTAGCCTGAAGAATATTTCTGCCCAGGTTTTGAACATCAGCCCCGATGAACTCATGGAGCGCTTTGTGCGCGGGGATTCTTCTCGTAATACAGAAGGCTCTGGCCTTGGTTTAGCCATTGTCAGAAGCTTGACGGAATTGCAAGGTGGCAAGATGACCATTTCCATTGACGGAGATTTGTTCAAGGTGCAACTGCATTTTCCCCGCGGCTGATAGAAAAAGCATTTCGAAAAAAGGCTGCTGATCTTTTGATCAGTAGCCTTTTTCTGTATACGAAAGAAAGAGGAAATGCTTTTGACAAGCCCCCTAAGGGTCCTGTATAATATTGGATATTGAAAAACAGATTTGCTGTGTTGCTTTTGGGTACCTGTTGTTTCCCGTAAGTTATGGACATAAAGGAGAAATGCCAATGGAAAATTATCTGTCCTCCCCGTCTTTTGGCGATTTTGCTGCCTTGGTGGAAAATGAAGATGTGATGCAACACTTGGTGGGATTTTTGCTCTTTCAGCAAAAGTATGAGTCCGCCATTAAAGAAATCCGTACGAAGCTGGATATTCTGAATTCCGAATTTAATGTCCGGCACGGGCATAACCCTATCCATCATATTGAAAGCCGCTTGAAACGGCCAGTTAGTATTATGCGAAAACTGGAGCGCAATGGTTGTGAATTAACCCTGGCTGCAGCCCGGGAAAACCTGATGGATATTGCGGGCATACGGGTGATTTGCTCATATATTGAGGATGTTTATCGTGTAGCTTCCTTGTTGACCCAGCATGATGATTTGTTTTTGGTTAGAACAAAGGATTATATCAAAAATCCTAAACCAAATGGTTACCGCAGCTTACATTTAATTATTCAAACGCCGGTTTGTCTTTCCGACCGGGCGGAAATGGTGCCGGTTGAGATACAGATTCGTACGGTGGCCATGGATTTCTGGGCCTCTTTGGAGCATGAGATCCGCTACAAAACCAATAACGAGATCCCGGAAAATATTCATCGGGAATTAAAGGGTTGCGCAGAAATCAGTGCGGCGTTGGACGCCAAAATGC
>CAKRYM010000018.1 GCA_934427095.1 uncultured Bacillota bacterium
GCACAGTATGATCCGTAAAATCAGGAAAATAGTTCTCGTACCGGCAAAGCATCCGCTGGGATATTACCACGCAGTCACGATACCGGTTATGGAGCGCCGGCGAAAGCTGTGCCAGTCTACGCTCAATGCCATAGTCCAGTTGCATCCCATTTCCTCCCTTTCCAACTCCGCCATAAAAGCGACGTCCACCTAAGCGCCGATCAATGGGTCACAAGGAACATCACTGCAAATAAACAGCCAATGACCCAAGTTCCGGCTTTGATTTCTTTACCTTTACCAATAAAGAGCATGATGAAAATATGGGAAATAATGCCAAAGGCAATCCCATAAGAGATGTTATACGTCAAAGGCATGAAAGAAAGGGTTAAAAAGGCTGGTACCGCTTCCCCTGTATTCTGCCAATTGATTTTTTTGGTACAGTCCATCATCAATATCCCCACATAAAGCAAGGCAGCGGCTGTGGCGCAGTTTGGCACCAGGGAAGCCACGGGGCTAAAAAACATGGCCAGGAGGAATAATCCGCCGGTGGCCATGGCGGCCAACCCCGTCTTGCCCCCTTCTGCAATGCCAGCGGAAGCCTCGACATAAGAACTGACCGTGGAGGTTCCGCAAACAGCCCCGCAAACCGTGGCCACAGCATCGGCCAGCATAGCCCGCTCCATATTGGGCACTTCCCCTTCCTTGGTCAACAGATTACCCCGAGCGCAAGCGCCGTACAGCGTACCGATGGTATCAAACATATCCACCAGGCAGAAAGCCAAAGCAGTGGTACAGATCAAAAGGGCAAGCTCTGCCCCATTATGATCCACCAAATACGCGGAAAAATCGAACCCTTCCGTAAAGACGCGGCCAAAGGCAAAGGCGCCAAATTCCTTAAACGCAAAAAAGGGATTCAGATTTACTGCAGTGCCAAAATCTGTATAAAAGCCCGGTACCGTCACGCCCAATGCATAATACAACAAGGCGCCGCCCAGAATGCCCCACAAAACAGCGCCCTTGATCCCTCTGCATGTCATCACAGCAATGGCGATCAAGGCCGCCAAAGTCACCAAGATAGGCATAACATTTGCCCACACCGCAGAGCCAAACATCAGGTTGAACGAAGCCAAGGTAACAAATGTCTCCGAATCCGCCACCACAAGGCCGGCATTTTGTAACCCGATGAAAGCAATGAACAATCCTACCCCCGCGGGAATGGCCAACCGTACAGAAGAAGGAATGGCTTCAAAGATCTTTTTCCGCAAACCGGTTACGGTTAAAATCACAAAAGCGATCCCGTCCAAAAGGATCAGGACTAACGCATTGGCATAGCTCAGTCCCATGCCGATACACACGGTATAGACAAAAAACGCATTAGAACCCATTGCCGAGGCCTGAGCCAAAGGCAAATTGGAAAGTAAACCAATCAAAATGGTGCCGATGGCCGCAGAAACAGCTGTAGCGATATAAATGGCATAATAGGATACCCCCGGTAATTCCGCAAACATCCCGGAATTCACCATGAGGATATAGGCCATGGTCATAAAGGTGGTCAAGCCTGCCAGCAGTTCGGTTTTAACATTTGTTCCCTTTTCCGTGAGGTGAAACCATTTTTCCAACATCATCTTTCGCTCCTTTTCCCCTCATTTGGTTCATCTTTCCGCAATTCCGCCATCCAAGGGGCGGTATTCCTTCGGCTTGCGTCGTTTGGGCACATCCGGTCAGGAGAATTTTCATCACCATATGCAAATACCGCAAGCCAGAGTTTCAGCAGCGTTGTCCCCTCTTTTTTCCCAGATGATAAACATAGGCTGCTGCACAGATGGCAGCAAAAATGAGCCCAATGGGATAAGCAACCGTCTGAGACAGGCGGAACCCTTCCTCCGCCATACAAATATAGGTACAAGATACGCCGCACATGAAAGTAGCAGGAACAGCGCATAGCAGAGAATGCCATGGCTTGGTTCCCTGGTTGACCAGATATATGGCTGCGGCCCATAGGGTAATCATCGCTAAGGTTTGATTGCTCCAAGAAAAGTAGCGCCAGACCACATCAAAATCCACCTGCGTCAGGATGGCCCCTGCGGTCAACAAGGGAATGGTGATGGCTAACCGTCGTAGCAAACCGGCGATAATCCCGACAGCCCCTAGCACCAATACGGCACAAATCAGTGTAATCAAAATCCTTCTCCTTTCCCTTTCGGTTTACCAGCCTATCTCTATGGTCAAAATATTTTGGCCTTCCATATAGGCATAAGACATTTGATCCACGCTTTTCTTTACCATGAAAATGCCCAGACCGCCGAAGTCCCTTTCCTCTGCTGACAAGGTGATATCCGGTTCCGGTTGTGCTGTAGGATCATAAGGCTCACCATCGTCTAAAAAACGAATGACGACGCTATTCTCCATTATCCCACAGTCCACTTCCGCTTGAAGGGCATTGCTGTATCGAACAATATTGGAAAAGATCTCATCCGCTGCGATATTCACTTGGATGATTACTTTCTGTGGAACATTGTGCTCTTGCAGGAGTTTTTCCAGAAAAGCGCAGACCTGGGGTATGCTTTCCTTTTTCGGCGCTACTTCTATGCTCTGCCGAGTATGGATATCCTTTCGCTGAAAAGCCAGCATGGTGATATCGTCAAACTGAGGCGCTTTTCCCACAAAGCAGCCGATGCTATCTTTGACCGCCGCCAGAAGCTCCTGAGGCGTGCCCAGAGGCAAACTGTTCAGCGCCTCCAACATGCGGTCCGTTCCATAAAGGGCATTGTTTTCGTCCGTGGCTTCCGGTACCCCATCCGTATAGACAAAGAGGGTGTCACCAGGCTCCAGTGTCAGCTCATACTCCCGATAGCGAGAACCCTCCATGCCAGCCAATACAAAACCATGCTGATCATGGATTAACGTAAAACTGCCGTCTTTTCGCCGAAGCGCTGGGTATTCATGCCCCGCATTAGCGGCAACCAGACGGCCGGTGGAAATCTCATATATCCCCAACCAGGCCGTGACAAACAGCTCTGCCTGATTGTTTTCGCATAGTTGGTCATTGAGCTTTTCCAGCACCCCTTTGGGACTGAGCCCAGTTTGGGTGATATTTTTCAGCAGGGTTTTGGCGATCACCATAAAAAGAGCTGCCGGTACGCCTTTACCGGAGACATCCGCAATAATCAGAGCCAAATGATCTCTATCTACCAGGAAAAAGTCATAAAAATCACCCCCGACTTCCTTAGCAGGGGTCATGTGGGCATACACATCAAATTCCGGTCGTCCCGGGAAAGCCGGGAAAATACTGGGCAGCATATCTGCCTGGATCTGCGTGGCTACGTTTAGCTCGGTTTCGATCCGCTGACGGACAGATGCGTCCGCAGCCTGACGCACCAGAAGCTTACGGGTACGTTTGGCCACAGTAATACACACAAAGGCCATACCGATCAACGTGGCGGCACGAGGAAGAAGAAAAAACAGCACCGCCTCCCAAAACAGCTTCGGGGTGATCACTGCCTCTGCCAAGGAAAAAGTCTTAGTCAGATTGGGGTCTCCTTCGCCTACATACAGACTGGCTATCCCAGCTAAAAATAAGCAAAATACCGAAAAAGACAAAACCGTCGCCGTCAATTTCTGGGAATAATAGTGGCAGCTGATCAAAACTGGAGCAATCCAGGCCAGCACAGTATGCTTAGGAACAGCAATGGACACTACGGTAATCCCCAAAATACAGCAGAACATGATGACGTATTTGACGCGCCTGTCTATCGCCGGGACCTTCCGTACAAGGAAGGTGGGCAGCAGAAAGGAAAAAATACAAATCGGCATTACCGTATTCATGACCTGAGAAGGGACAATAAAAACACCCAGCAGATTCAGGACCCAAGCCAACACGGCGATCAACGCCATTACCTGCAAACAGCGGCAAGAATACAAATTGGCTTCTCGTTCGTTTTCCAAAAAAATGGGATTTATAGATGAATTTTCCTCCATAGATCTTCCCTCTCCATACCATAGGACAAACCGTAAAGAACGGCCTTTTTTGCAGCAAGGCGCTTCCCTATTGCCACCGCCAAAGCCGCATGCCCAATGTCACTAGCAACATTGACAACAAACTCAGGGGCGTAGTCCGGCCGTATCTTATGTTCACACAGATTATTCAATGGTCAAAATATCAATAAAGCCCGTAATCTCAAAGACCTCCATAATGGTTTCGTTTACCTGACGAACCACCATGCTTCCCTGTTTATTCATGACTTTCTGCGCAGCAAGCAGCACCCGCAAGCCCGCAGAAGAAAGATACTCCAATTGAGAAAAATCAAAGATCAATTCCGTTACACCAGAAAGCTCGTTTTTTACTTCTGCTTCCAATTGCGGTGCAGTCGTGGTATCCAACCGCCCTACCAAAGCAAGGGTAAGTTTATTCCCTTCTTTTGTTTTTGTGATCTGCATACTAAAGCCTCCGTTTCCGTAAAATCATTTATTTCTAAAGCAGCCTTTCTTTATTTAAGAATGCCATGATCCCGCGCCAACGCCTCTATGCTGCGATCATAAGTCGCTTCGGCTTCCTTTGAAAAAAAGCAACCTGGAACCCCTTCATCATGATCGCGATGATGCGCGACACATGCGCAGCATTTTCCATGTCGAGGACAATCATAAGTACAAGGGCAGTCTCTTTTGTTATCACAGTGCTGTTCCATCTTTTTCTTCCTTTCCACCATAAAATTCGGTAGAATCGCGATCAGCATTTTGTCTGCCCTAGGGCATGATAAACCGGGTTTTCTGTCCGAATCTGTGCTTTGCCCGTATCTGTTTTGGCGGCAACCATTTCCAGCCCTTTTTTGCCAAAGGAAAGCCGCCTTTTTCCCTACGGGAAAGAAGACGGTCCGTCCAAATATTGTGCCCTAGGCTTCACTATTTTCCATTTTATCGTTTTTCTTTCATGCGTTATGCTTCTATACTTTATTGTGTTTCTATTTTAATGAATGCCTTTGGTCTTGGGAACTGTTTGCAAAAAATTTGCTATTTTTTGCGCAAAATCTGTAGAGGTATAGCCTTATTTCGCCCAGCAAGCCTCCTTTTCCTCCCTTAACCCCTTCTTTCTTTGGCAAGGGGATAAACGCCCTTGCCTTTGTTTCCCTTGTTACAAAAAAGACGCCCCATGTGTTATGGACAAAGGGCAGCAAACAAGGGCATACTGGATATAATAAGAAAAGCAGCGCAAAGGAGCCTTACATGCAAAAGACAGGTTATCTTGGGTTATGGCAATATGGCACAGGACGTTACCAGGTTTTTCTGGCCGTTTACGGCAGTGGTGGCCGGGGCCTTTGCGCTTTTCTTTACGGCGGAGAACGGCCCCATACAGGCGGCGTTGCTTATGCTGTGCCTCGCCCTCGTTCCGGCGGACAAGGGGTCACCGCAGATATCAGCACCATTTGTGCCCCAGGGCATAAGGACGTCCGAGCGGCAGAAGCTATCGCCAAAGCCTTATGCATCCCTACGCAAGAAGCCATTTCTTTGACCGCAGGGATTCATATTGACCAGGCAAACCAGGCAGAAATTCAGCTTCTGTTGAAAAACTGTCAGGCAGTTGCTAACCAGTTTATTCAAGATTATTGCACAGCAACCAATCAAAACCGCTAAAAGCTGGGCTACTGTTACGATGAAACTTTTGCGTATCGTAATTTCTGCTTCCTCTTCTTCTGTTTCAACCAAAAAAAGACCGTTCTGTTGATTTCTTTTTTCTGCTGATTATTGTCTTAATTCTCTTCTTCGCTCTCTTTTTCCCCCTGCTCTTCCAAGGCCCGCCGGCGTTTCCGATACAAAGCGCTACACAAACTCAAGCCTGCAAAACAAAGAACAAACACGGAAACACCGCAAATGATGGCCGATGCCCAAATGAAGGGATAAACACCGAAATTCCGCACGGAAAAAGCGAAATTAATCCCAGCAAAAACCACACCGGCGGCTAAGCTCACCAACAAATTGGTCTTGGGGTTGGCTTTTAACCGCCTATCCCAAAGGCCGTTTTTGATGCTAGCGATCACCATATACAGGCTAAGCAGAAACAGAATAAGCATTTCCCCGCTGACCATTAGGAAACTCCGTAAATCTTCCAACGGGAAAGCGACATACTGAATAGCAATCACAATGGCCAAGCCAAAGAAAGCCAGCCAAAACCCATTGTGCTCAATGTGCAGCATTTTTTGTTCTTGCATTTCATCCAAAAGATTTTTCCGTCGTTTCATTTTCCTCGTCCTCCCAGAACAAGTCGTCCAAACTTTTGCCCAATACCCGACAAATGGCCCGGCAAAGACGGATGGTTGGATTATATTCCCCCTGCTCAATAGCATTCATGGTTTGCCGGGATACCCCCACGGCTTCTGCCAAAGCTTTTTGGGACAAATCCTTTTCCGCACGGGCAGCTTTAATTTTTAGATTTTTCGGCATGCGCTCACCTCGATATTTACTATATCATATACATGACATAATGTCAACTATATACGACAAAAATATTTTTATATTTGACACATAGCCAAAGAAAAACCGGCGCTCTTTCAAGAGCGCCGGGAAAATTGGTGCGGACAGTGGGACTTGAACCCACAAGGATTTACCACTGGTTCCTAAGGCCAGCGCGTTTGCCAGTTTCGCCATGTCCGCATACAGCAGTATTTTAGCACAACCCTTTCAAAAAAGCAACGGACAAAAAATAATCTCTATCCCCAGGAAAAAAGCATCTTTTCTAGATAATTTTCTTACAAAATTGGCAGGAGAATCCTATAAGGAAGAGAATTGATATGTTCGGACTAATGTCCTTAATCGCGCTGGATGATTTTACCTTATTTTATTTTGTTCCCAATTTTACGTATTTACGTATTTTAATACGGATTACTTTTTAGGAGGATTTTGATTCAATGAAATTTCAAGTAAGCGATGGCGAAAAATACCAGAAAGTCATGGAAGCGGAGATCCCTGTTGAAGAACTGGATATCCCCATTAAGCTCGCCTGCAAACGTCTGGCCAACAAGGTCAATATCCCTGGCTTCCGTAAAGGGAAAGCCCCCCGTACCATTCTGGAAAACTTCGTCGGTATCCAGGCTATCCTGGAAGAAGCTTCCGATGAACTGATGCCCAAGGCTTACACCGACGGCCTCAAAGAGACCGGCCTCCAGCCCGTGGCCCAACCCACAGCGGAAATCGTCAATCTCGCCCAGAATGAACCGATCAAATACCGTTTCACCATTACCGTTAAACCGGAAATCACCCTGGGCCAATATAAAGGCTTGGAAGTGACCCGCCGCATCATCAATGTCACAGACGAAGATGTGGATCGGGATCTGGAACGCCAGCAGCAGCGCCTCAGCAAAATGGTAGAAGTAGAAGCTGGTAGCAAAGCAGAAAAAGGCAATGTAATGAACATTGACTTCACCGGCTATGTGGACGGCGAAAAATTCAAAGGCGGCGAGGGCAAGGGGTATCCCCTGGAACTGGGCAGCAACACCTTCATTCCCGGCTTTGAAGATCAGCTGATCGGTACCGAAGCTGGGGAGGAAAAGGACGTAGAAGTCACCTTCCCCGCTGATTACCATGAAACTTCCCTGGCTGGCAAGCCTGCTACCTTCAAAGTAAAAGTCAATGATATCCGTATGCATCAAATTCCTGAGTTAAACGATGATTTCGCCAAGGAAGTCAGCGAAACTGCGGATACCATGGAACAGCTGAAAGAAGAAGTGCGTAAGCGCTTGGAGGAAGAACAGATCACTGTGGCCAATGACAATGCGAAGACTGAAGCCCTCCGCGCTGCTGTAGACAAAGCTGAAGTCGACCTGCCCCCTGTAATGGTCGAAAATCAGATCAGCATGATGATGGAAGACATGGCCAACCGTATGCAGTCCCAGGGTATTTCCCTGGAAGACTTCCTGAAATACACCAACAATACCATGGAAGGCATGCGGGAAAAATATCGCGACCAAGCTACTTTCCTGGTTTCTCGTGATCTGCTCCTTTCCAAGGTTGCGAAGGAAGAAGCCATTGAAGCCACCCAGGAAGAAATTGAAGCAGAAATCCAGTCCCTGGCTCAGGCTTACTGGCAGCCTGTGGAACAGATTAAGCTCATCCTGGAAAAAGGCAACAATATGGATGATCTCAAAGAAACCATCCGTGAACACAAGGCCGCTGACCTGATCTACGAAAACGCCGTGATTACCGACGAGCATGTGGATCGCGAAGCCTTGATGAAAGAAGCGGAAGCAAAAGCTGAGGAAAACAACGCCTCTGTCGAAGGAGAGGCAACTGACGCGGAATAATTCCGGTTCTCACCGGTATAAATCCGCGGACATCGTGATAGAAATATCTATGGGGGCTTTACCCGGCCACGGGTAGAGCCCTCTGTCCAAAAAAGGAGGGTGTTTATGAGTTATTTGGTTCCCACCGTGATTGAACAAACCAGCCACGGCGAACGGGCGTATGATATTTATTCCCGCCTGCTGAAAGACAGAGTAATTTTTCTGGGCAGCGAGGTAAACGATACCAGCGCCAACCTGGTCATTGCCCAAATGCTGTTCCTAGAAGCGGAAGACCCGGATAAAGAGATCCGCCTGTATATCAATAGCCCCGGCGGTTCTGTTTCCGCAGGCATGGCTATTTACGACACCATGCAGTATATTTGTTGCGACGTTTCCACCATTTGCATTGGACTAGCCGCCAGCATGGGCGCTTTTCTGCTCACCGCCGGCACCCCAGGCAAACGCTTCGCCCTGCCCAATGCGGAAATTATGATTCACCAACCTTTAGGCGGTACCCAGGGGCAAGCTGCGGATATCGCCATCCATGCGGAGCATATCCTAAAAACCCGTGCTAAGCTGAACGACATCCTCTCGGAACGCACCGGCCAGCCCTTGGAAAAAATCGAACGGGATACGGACCGGGATCATTTCATGAGCGCCGAGGAAGCCAAAAATTATGGCATCATTGACGGTATCATCAGCAATCATCAAAAAGCCATTGGATAAGGAAAGACAAACAAAGGAGCCTTTATGAGCAAAATCACAGACGATAATCTGGAACCACGCTGTTCCTTCTGTGGAAAACCACAGAGCAAGGTAAGCAAGCTCATTGCCGGAGCCGGCGGCTTCATCTGCAATGAATGTATTGAAATGTGCAATGAAATCCTGGAAGAGGAAGGCATTGCCATGGGGGATGAGCCGGAAATTCTCCAGGAAATCCCCAAACCCACGGAAATCAAAGCCATCTTGGATCAATATGTCATTGGCCAGGAGGAAGCAAAAAAGAATCTTTCCGTTGCGGTGTATAACCATTATAAGCGAATTCGTCATGCAGACGATGGGGACGATGTGGAGCTGACCAAAAGCAATATCCTTATGCTGGGCCCCACGGGCTGCGGAAAAACTTTGTTGGCGCAAACCTTAGCCCGTATTCTCCAAGTTCCCTTTGCCGTAGCAGACGCCACTTCCTTAACGGAAGCTGGCTATGTAGGCGAAGACGTGGAAAACATTCTGCTCAAGTTAATCCAAGCCGCGGATTGGGATATTGAAAAAGCCCAGACCGGTATCATCTATATTGATGAAATTGATAAAATCGCCCGTAAATCGGAAAACCCCAGCATTACCCGGGACGTATCCGGCGAAGGCGTTCAGCAAACTTTGCTGAAAATCTTGGAAGGGACCATTGCTTCTGTTCCACCCCAGGGTGGCCGCAAACATCCACACCAGGAATTCATCCAGATTGATACCACAAATATTCTGTTTATCTGCGGCGGCGCCTTCAACAATATTGAAAACATCATTTCCACCCGCTTAGGGAAAAATGTCATGGGCTTCGGTTCGGAAATTCGTACCAAGGCCAATAACCAAAGCGATGATTTGATCCGTCAAGTGCTGCCGGAGGATTTACTGAAATTCGGGCTGATCCCGGAATTCATCGGTCGCTTGCCTATTTTGGTGACCCTGCAATCCTTGGATGAGGAGGCCTTGATTAAGGTTTTGACCGAACCCCGTAATGCTTTGGTGAAACAATATCAGAAATTGTTTGCCATGGACGACGTCCAGCTGGAATTCACTCCGGAAGCGGTCCGCGCCATTGCCCAGGAAGCCTTACAACGGAAAACGGGCGCCCGCGGCTTGCGTTCCATTATCGAAACCTTGTTACTAGACGTCATGTTCGAAACCCCAGCCAGAAAAGACGTATACAAATGCGTGATCACTGACGCGGTGGTGAAAAACAAGGAAAAACCGCTACTCCTGACAGGGTCAACCGCCTATCCTCCCACGGGAACGGAGCTTTCCGCCCCACCGGATTTGGCCTAACCCCTAGTCCACCAAACAGCGCCTACTAAGGCGCTGTTTTCTGTTTCTCTGTCGAACGATCCAGGTGTTCAACAAAAGCGCCCTTTTGTTAGGACACTGGATGATATTGTTATAGCTTTTGCTTGGAAAGTATGATATAATACCTCCGCAAAGTTTGAAAAACGAGGTAATTAAGGATGACGAATCAATTTCCTTCCGAATATGCGACAGAAACGCCCCGGCCTAAGGTGGGTGATTGGCAACTGATGCCCGCCATGCCTTTGCGCGGCGTTTTGGTCTATCCCTATATGGTGACACACTTGGATGCCGGCCGAGATCGCAGCATTAACGCCATTGACGAAGCCATGCGCGGCGGCAACAATCTCATCTTTATGATTATGCAAAAAGACGCGACTGTAGATGAACCGGAGCTGAGCGATCTTTATGAAATTGGCACGGTTTGCAAAATCTGCCAGGTATTAAAATTACCCGGCGGTACGGTTCGCTTGTTGGTAGAAGGGAAATATCGCGCCCGTATGCTAGGCTATGTACAGGAAAAACCTTTCTTAATGGCGCAGCTTTCCCCCAGACCGGATACCATCACCTGCTCTGAAAATGAGCTGGAAGCTTACCGTCGTATTCTCTGGGAGCGGTTTGAAACCTATGCCCAGGAATCCAAGCGTATCCCCACGGAAAGCATGGCGCCTTTGTCTGGGATTGAAAACGCCAATGTGCTTTCTAACCTGATTGCAGGGCAACTCCCCATTTCTACGGAAGAAAAACAGCGGCTACTGGAAATCATGTCGGTTTCCCGTCGAATTGAGCAGCTTTTATCTATCCTGGATAAGGAAACCGATATTCTGCAACTGGAAAAAACCATTGCCAATCGGGTCCGTCAGCAAATGGAAAAAAGCCAGCGGGATTATTATCTCAGAGAGCAAATGAAAGCCATCCAGATCGAGCTGGGCGAGGATAGCGAACGGGCCGCGGAAATAGCGGAATACCGGCAAAAAGCAGAAAAGGCCCAGTTACCCCAGGCTGTGATGGAGAAATTCGAAGCAGAGCTGAAACGCCTGGAAAAGGTTCCGCCCCAAATGGCGGAAGCCATGGTTATCTGCAATTACTTGGATTTGCTCTTGGAAATGCCCTGGGATAAGGGTACCGAAGAAAATCACGATATCCATAAAGCAGAAAAAATCTTGAACGACGAGCATTACGGCCTGGAAAAGCCCAAAGAACGCATTTTGGAATATTTGGCCAGCTGCCAGCTAAAGGAGAACCTGAAAGGCCCCATTATCTGCCTGATCGGCCCTCCTGGCGTAGGCAAAACCTCCTTGGGCCGCTCCATTGCCCATGCCACGGGCCGCAAATTTGTCCGCATGTCCTTGGGCGGCGTCCATGACGAAGCGGAAATCCGCGGCCACCGCCGTACTTATATTGGTTCCATGCCTGGGCGTATCATTGCCAATATCCGCGACGCCGGGGTAAATAACCCCCTCTTCCTCCTGGATGAGGTAGATAAAATGGCCAGCGACTGGAAAGGCGACCCCACCAGCGCTTTGCTAGAAGCCTTAGACCCAGAGCAGAACAGCACCTTCATGGATCATTATCTGGAAATTCCCTTTGATTTGTCCAAGGTGATGTTCATTACCACGGCCAATTATCGCAACAACATTCCTAGGCCCTTACAGGACCGTATGGAAATCATTGAAATTTCCAGCTACACTGATGAAGAAAAGCTGCATATCGCCCAAAAGCATTTGGTGCCTAAACAGCTGAAAGAGCATGGTATTAGCAAAGATCAGCTGAAAATCAGCGCCCCGGCCTTGCGCGCCATCATTCGGGATTATACCCGAGAAGCCGGCGTCCGTGAATTGGAACGGCGCATTGGCAAAATCTGCCGCAAAGTAGGCCGGAATATCGTTGGCGGAGAGGAAGGGCCTTTCCGTATCCAGCCCAAAAACCTCAGCGACTATTTGGGCCGTCCCCGTTATCTGGACGATCAGCTAAGCGCCAAAGCAGAAGTGGGTATTGCCAATGGCTTGGCCTGGACGGAAGTGGGCGGCGAAATGCTGCAAATCGAAGTGCAGACCTTGCCTGGTAAAGGTAAATTCACCATCACCGGCCAACTGGGGGATGTGATGAAGGAAAGCGTCCAGGCTGCCTTCACCTATCTGCGTACCGTGGCCAAACAATACCATTTGCCGGATAACATGGAAGAAAATACGGATATCCATCTCCATGTGCCGGAAGGAGCGGTACCGAAAGACGGCCCCAGCGCCGGCGTAACCATTTGTACGGCTTTGGCCTCCCAGTTCTCTGGCCGGCCGGTCAGAAGTGATGTGGCCATGACCGGGGAAATTACCCTCCATGGCCGGGTGCTGGCTGTAGGCGGCATTAAGGAAAAGATGATGGCCGCTTATCGCAACCATATTTACGAGATTTTCCTGCCTAAAGCTTGTGAACGGGATTT
Source organism: uncultured Bacillota bacterium (assembly GCA_934427095.1). Taxonomy (GTDB): domain Bacteria; phylum Bacillota; class Dehalobacteriia; order UBA4068; family UBA4068; genus RGIG3155. The sequence goes on from CAKRYM010000018.1 coordinate 12,742, forward strand.
GGAAGACTTGCCGGAAAATATCCGCAGTAAAATGACTTTCCATCCCGTGGAGCATGTGAGCGAAATCTTATCCCTAGCTTTGTTGCCAGAGGAAGAGAAAAAGGAGCAGGAAAAGCCAGCAGAAAAACAAGAGGAATAGAGGTTAACTGATGAAAATCCTCCAAGCGGTTTTGGCCCAATCTGCGGTGAAAAAAGCCCAGTATCCAGAAGAAAAGCTGCCGGAAATTGCTTTGTTGGGCCGTTCCAATGCCGGGAAAAGCAGCCTGATTAATACCCTGATTAACCGGAAAAACCTGGCGCGTACCTCTTCTGCGCCGGGGAAAACCAGGCTCATCAACTTTTACCGGATTAACGGCGTAACAGAAGGGGAAACAAGCCAACCCCTGGCCTGGTATTATGTAGATTTACCTGGCTATGGTTATGCCAAAGCAGCCAAAACGGACCGTAATGCCTGGCTACACTTTATGGACGAATATTTGCAAAGCCCAGGCCCCAGGCAATGTTGGCAGCTGGTGGATATTCGCCATGCCCCGAGTCGGGAGGATATCGCCATGCACCATATCCTGCGGGACGCAGGCTATGATTTACTGGTGATTGCCAACAAAGCGGATAAAATTAGCCGCGGCGCTTGGGGAAAATCCCTACAAGTGATTGCCAAAGCCCTGGAGATCAAAAGCGCGGAAATCCTGGTGTTTTCCGCCATGAGCAAAGAAGGCCGTCCCGCCTTGCTGGAAAAGACCGCAGACTTTGTCCTTGCCCAGCAGGAAGAAGAAACCCGTTAACCCCCTTGTAACGCCAAAAGACCAGCCAAATAGGCTGGTCTTTTTTATTCTGGTCTTTTCCTATGGCTAGAGGGTTTGCTTCTGTTTATTCCTGAATTTCCTTGGCAAAGCCCACTGGGGGAAAGGGGCCGTCTGTTTCCAAAAGATGCAGGCTTTCCGCTTTCAGCAAAGAAGCCCGTCGCACACTACCATAACCAAAGCGACGGCGAATATCCTCCATGGCGTTTTCCAGCCGTTCTTCCTTTTCCCGTTTAGCCAAAGGGCAAAAAAGGTCCAGCTGAAAATCCCCTTCCTTTTCCGTTACATCAATGGCTCTTAGCCCCAGGCTTCTTAAAGGAGGGATACGGTGAGGACAAGCGGCGTGAAAGAGCTCCATGCCCAAAGACAGCAGCTCTTTGGCCAAATGGCTAGGGGCGGACAAACGGCCTTGGCGCTCATAAACCACCAGAGAGCTTTCCCGCAACTGAATTTGTACCCCCTGAGCATAAAGACCCTTTTTCCGCAACCGGGAGGAAACGGATTCGGCCAACAAGGTCATGACCATGCGTACTTCCTCCTCCGTCACCAAATCTCGGGGCGTGGTGGTACTGTTGCCCACACTTTTGACCATGGGTAGCTCCCCCAGGCGCTGTACCGGGGAGGTATCTTCCCCATTGGCAAAGGTTCTGAGTAAGCGCCCCTGTTTGGAACCGATGACAAAATCCAAAAAAGCCGGCGTAGCATTGGCCAATTGGCCGATGGTAAAAATCCCATGCCGCCGGAGCTTCTCCTGATTGGCGGGACCAACCCCCAGCAAAGCCTCTACAGGTAAACCCCAAACCTTAACCCGGAAATTTTCTTGGTCAATGACCGTGGTGGCGTCGGGTTTCTTCATATCGCTGCCTAACTTGGCAAAAATTTTGTTATCCGCTACCCCCACGGAAATGGTTAAGCCCAATTCTTGCCGAATGCGGCGGCGCAATTCGTCGGCAATGGCTTTACCACTTCCCCAAAGCCCTAAGCTAGCGCTGACATCCAGCCAGCATTCGTCTAGGCCAAAAGGCTCCACCTGGTCGGTATACTGCGCATAAAGGGCTTGGGCAGCCTGGCAAAACCGAACATAGAGAGGAAAATTAGGCGGCAGCACCACCAAATCCGGACACTTAGCCTTTGCTTGCCACAAAGTTTCCCCGGTTTTTACCCCTTTGGCTTTGGCCAATTGGTTTTTGGCTAAAATAATCCCATGCCGTTTTTCCGCCGAACCGCCCACAGCCACAGGCAAACCCTTAAGCTCCGGCCGTAGCAGGCATTCTATGGACGCATAGCAATTATTCAAATCCGCATGGAGAATCACCCGTTGCATATTGTCTTCCTCCGCCGGGGTAACGAACATTTGTTCTATTATCTTAACATGAAAGCCATAAATAGGCAAGAGGAAGATTTTGGCAAATTTTTTGATCAAAGAAAGCGGGCATATTCCAGTT
>CAKRYM010000019.1 GCA_934427095.1 uncultured Bacillota bacterium
ATCCGGGCGGATTGAAGGAAACTTCTTATAAAGATCTCATGCAGAAAAAACCCTGCTTTGCTGTGGAAAAGGCTGTCAAGGGCATGCTGCCCCATAACATCCTTGGCCGTGCGCAGGGTCGCAAACTGAAGGTTTATGCCGGTGCGGAACATCCCCATGCTGCGCAGAAACCCGAAGTTTGGGAATTCTAATTGAGGAGGAAAGATAAATGGCAGACGCGATGAAATTCTATGGCACCGGTAGACGGAAAAACGCCGTAGCTAGAGTCTGGGCCATGCCCGGTACCGGTAATATTACCGTGAACGGCAAAGCGCTGGACAATTATTTTGATAAAGCCACCTTGGTGATGATCGTTCGTCAGCCCTTGGTGCTGACCTCCACCACGGATAAATATGATGTGGTTGCCACGGTAAAAGGTGGCGGTACCACCGGCCAGGCTGGCGCTGTCCGACATGGTTTGGCTCGCGCCCTGGTTCAGGCTGACGCAGAACTGCGTCCCGCTTTGAAACAGGCTGGTCTCATGACCCGCGACCCCAGAATGAAAGAACGCCGCAAGTACGGCTTGAAAAAAGCCCGCAAGGCCAGCCAGTTCTCCAAGCGTTAATTTGTTCCTTTGTTTCATTGGACCCTTCCCTTTGGGAAGGGTCTTTTTTTAGTTTTCTTCCGTGGCGCCGTTTTCCGACGTTAGTTCTGTACCGTTACGATATTCCCATAAGCCGATATAAAGGGAAAGGGCTATTTGCCATTGATACTCCTCTTGTTGCAGCAGGGCCTCTTCTTCCGCATTGGTCAAAAAGCCCATTTCTACAATGACAGCTGGTTGCGACAAATGCTGCAAGAGATAAGAGCTAGGGTGGGGGAGAGCCACCCGTTCCGTATTGCCTAAATCCTGTTGTAAGCGGTTTTGCAGAATATTTGCCAATTGTTCCCCTTCTGTATTCCCTTTTTCATAAAACACTTGCGCCCCATGTTGGCTGCTATCCCCCACATAACTGTTGCAGTGGAGGCTGATAAAGATATCCCCTTCTTCTGCCTGGGCCTTTTCTACGCGAGCCTGCAAGTCAGAGCGCTTGCCTTCACAAAGGGCATCCTCTGTTTCCCGAGTCAAAATCACTTCAGCCCCGGCCCGGCGACAATATTCCGCCAGTTTTTTACTGATGGCTAAGTTGATGTCGTCTTCCGGCGCGCCGTTTGTGCCGGTGACGCCAGCGTCCGCCCCGCCATGCCCTGGATCAATGACCAATGTCACCCCGGTTAGGGCCGGGGCTAAGGCTGGTTGTTCCAGGGGGAATCCATGCCAAACAAAGAGGGCCAGAGCGGGAATAAGCAAAAAAAGAAGAAGAATTTTTCCCAATGGATTGCGCATCAAATCACCTCTCCCCCATTCTATGCGCAGCCATTCCCGCATAGAATGAAAGCGTCAGGACAAAGGGAGGGAATGGGATGAAAGTATTGTACTCATGGGTATTCTTGCGGTTTGCTTATGCGTGGGCGGTTGCTGCCTGCTGATGGGGGAAAAAGAGCCGGAAGCAGAGGATAAAGCGGAAGCCGCCTTGTCTGAGCCCTTCCGTAGCGGGGATGCGGAAAGTAATCTGGTGACCCTCACGATTAATGTAGACTGGGGAAATGAATATATCCCTTCTATCTTGGCCTCTTTAGAGGAAGCAGGCATCAAAGCCACCTTTTTCCTCACAGGCCGTTGGACAGAGGAATATCCGGATTTAGCCAAAACGATTGCTGATGCAGGTCATGAGATCGGCAATCACGGCTACAGCCATAGTAGTCCGAACGCCTCCAGTATTGAGGAAATACAGGATGAGATCAGCCGTACAGAGGAAGCCATTGCCAAAGCCACTGGCATCACCACGACCTTGTATGCGCCACCTTCTGGGGAATGCGAAGAGCATGTGTTGGAAGCCGCTGAACAAGCAGGCTATGACACAGTGTTGTGGACTGCGGATACCATTGACTGGCAGCAGCCGGACAGCGAAACCATTATCCGCCGGGTAACGGAAAAGATTAGCGGCGGCGGGGTGATTTTGGCGCATCCCACGGAATCCACGGCCGAAGCTTTGCCGGAAATGATTCGCCAGGTTGAGGAAATGGGTTACACCTTTGTGACGATTTCGGAAAACATGGCTGGGGCCGCCCATGAATAAAAGGGTGTTGCTGTGTTTGCTGTTGCTGTTTTTCTTTTTGTGCTTCACACCAACGGCAAAGGGGTTGAATCAGGCGGATTTACCGCAAATGGGGTCTGCTGCTGCGGTATTAATGGAAGTGCATTCTGGTACCCTGCTTTTTTCCGTCAACGGGGATCAGGCCTTGCCCCCGGCTTCCACCACCAAAATTTGCACGGCTTTATTGGCATTGGAATTAGCCGGGGATTTGGATCGGGATTATCAGATTAGCGAAAAAGCCGCGGCCGTAGAGGAAAGCAGTATTTATTTGCAAGCCGGGGAATTTCTTTCTCTGCGGGAGTTATTACAAGGGGCCTTGGTCCATAGCGGAAACGACGCTTGTTATGCCATTGGGGAAGCCATTGCCGGTAGCGAGCCTTTGTTTGTCCATTGGCTGAATCAGAAGGCAGCGGCCATGGGCGCCTATAGCCTGAATTTCCAAAACACCAATGGTTTACCGGCAGAAGGGCATGTGGTTAGCGGGGAAGATTTATTGCGCATTACCGCCAAGGCCATGGAATATCCCTTTTTTGCGGAAACCGTGGCCAGCAAATACACTTCCTTGGGCGAAGGGGAGCATTACCGCTATTTCCGCAATACCAATAAGCTTCTTTGGCAAGACGAACATGTGGTGGGCATCAAAACCGGCACCACAGATGCAGCCGGGCCTTGTTTGGTTTCCGGTTATGAACAGGGGATGGCCCTATTTTTGGCTTTGGTCTTTAACAGTCCAGACCGTTATGGGGAAAGCATGACCTTGCTTCGTTACGGCGCGGACAATTATGTGTTGGCCCAGCCCCTTTTGGCCGGGGAAAAAGTAGCCTGGAAAGAAGGCTGCTTTTTTGCGGCAGGGCAGGATTTACAAGCTTTGGTGGAAACAACGGATTTGGACCGGCTTTCTTTACGCTGGTATCTCCCAGATGACCAGGGACTTTATCGTGTAGAATTATGCCTGGATGGGGAGGTGCTGGCAGAAACCCCTTTGCTAAAAATGGCCCAAACCAAGGAGGAGCCGGAGAAATCTTAAGAAAAAGAGGTATTTCCTCTGTCAATGACGAATTGACAGAGGAAATTTTTTTTTGAGGTGAATTATGTCAGAACGATTTCAAACATCTTCCGGCCTGCGGGTGGTCTTTTCGCCTATGCCCCATCTGCATTCCGTTAGCGCCGGTTTATGGGTGGACGCCGGTTCTGCCTTTGAAACGGAGGCTTTGGCTGGCGCCTCCCATTTTTTAGAACATTTGCTCTTTAAAGGAACAAAGACCCGCAGTGCTTTGGATATTTCTTTGGCCATGGAAAGCAAAGGTGGCGTCTTAAACGCTTTTACGGGCAAAGAGCATACCTGTTATTATATCCGGGCTCTGGATGAAGATTTTGCCTTGGGCTTGGAATTGCTTAGCGATATGTATCGTAACTCCCTCTTGGCTCCAGAGGAAATCGAACGGGAACGCCAGGTGATTTTGGAAGAAATCAATATGTATGAGGATAGCCCGGATGATTTGGCGGCGGAGAAATTCTGTAGCGCCCTTTGGCCCACCCATCCTTATGGCCGGCCGGTTTCCGGTTCTGTAGAAAGCGTTGCCGCCTTAAGTCGGGAGCAGCTTGTGGCGTATTGGCAGGGGCATTATGTGCCAGAGCGTACCGTGCTTGCGGTGGCCGGCAATGTTCAGCCGGATTTGGTACGGGAATTGGCAGAAAAATTGTTCCCCAAAGCCCAGGGAGAACCATCTCCTCTGCTTTCTTTGCCGAAAGGGAGCAAGGGGCAAATCATTACCAAAAAAGAGATTGAGCAGGAACATGTCTGCATGGGTTTTCCCACCTTCTCCTTAGGGGATGAGGATGTCTATGCCCTGAGCATTTTGACCAATGCTTTAGGCGGCGGCTCTTCTTCCCGTTTGTTTCAGGAGGTGCGGGAAAAACGCGGCCTTTCTTATACTGCGTACAGCTATGCGGAGCATTATGCTCAGGGTGGGTATTTGATGTCCTATGCTGCTACCCAACCCAATAAAGCCCAAACCTTAATTGATGTGATGGCCGCTGAATATGCTAAATTGGCCCAAGACGGCTTGACAGAGGAAGAAATTCGCTTGAGCAAGGATCAGCTACGGGGCAGCCTGATGTTATCCCTAGAAAGCAGTAGCGCAGTCATGTCCAGGCTGGGCCGGGCGGAATTATCCTTGCAGGAGCTTTATGACCCGGAAGAGAGAGTGGCCAAGCTTATGGCCGTAAGCGCAGAAGATATCCAGCGGGTGATTCAGCGGGTGCTGCGTCCAGGTGAACTGGTTCTTTCCCAGGTAGGCCCGGGCCCGTTGATCATCGATACCCAACGGCTGTTTTAAGGAGAAACATATGCTGGAAATAAAAGTCAAAATTTTGCCCCATGGCGAAGACCTGCCCTTGCCGAAATATGAAAGCGCCGCAGCAGCAGGGATGGATTTGGCTGCGGCAGTGGAGGAGCCTCTGACTTTGGCGCCCCTGGAGCGGGCCATGATTCCCACTGGACTTTGTCTGCAATTGCCCAAAGGCTATGAAGCCCAGGTTAGGCCCAGAAGCGGTTTGGCCGCCAAAAATGGCCTGACGGTGCTCAATTCCCCTGGTACCATTGATGAGGATTATCGGGGCGAGGTTAAGGTGATTTTGGTCAACTTGAGCAATACGCCCTTTACCGTAGAGCGGGGCATGCGTATGGCTCAGCTGGTGGTGGCGCCAGTGACGAGAGTGACTCCCTGTGTGGTGGCTGAACTAGAAGATACGGCCAGAGGCAGCGGCGGTTTTGGTAGCAGCGGTCTGTAAAATTCGACATTTGAGGTCTGAATTCTTCCTCTTCCGCGTAGGATGGAAAGAGGAGGTGTGGCCATGCGTTTATCAGAATTTGCAGAAAAACGAATTATTAATTTGTATGACGGGGAAATCCTGGGTTCGGTGGGGGATAGCGATCTCCTCCTGGACGGGGAGGACGGCCGGATTTTAGAAATTATGGTACCAGTAGGAGAACGCCGGCGGCGGAGTAAACGAATCCTCGCCGTGCCTTGGTCTGCGGTGAAAAAAGTAGGCAGCCAAGTCCTGGTGGTGGATGTGGAAAATGATTTCGCCCTGTATGATTAAGGCAGGGAGAACAGAAAAAAGGAAACAGACAAAAAGGAGTAAAAGCAATGATCCGTGTATTGGTAAACGGTGTGGCAGGGAAAATGGGACGAGCGATGACCGCCTGCCTGCTGCAAGAAGCAGATATGGAATTAGTGGGGGCTGTGGATCAGCATCGTTTGGGTGAAGACGCCGGTTTGGTGGTAGGCGGCGGCCCTGTGGGGGTAACCGTAAGCGGGGATTTGGCCGCGACGATCCAGGCTAGCAAACCAGATGTGATGCTGGATTTTACGGTACCCAAAGCGGTGCGGGGGAATTTGGATCTTGCCATGTCCTTAGGTCTCCCCTGCGTCGTGGGAACCACAGGCCTAACTGCGCAGGATTTGGCGGAGCTGGATGCGTTGAGCCGTAAAGCGAAAGCCCCTATTTTTGTGGCGCCCAATTTTGCTATCGGTGCTGTACTGCTCATGCGTTTCGCTGCGGAAGCCGCACGTTATCTGCCGGATTATGAGATTTTGGAAACCCATAATGAGAAAAAAGCCGACGCCCCTTCCGGTACGGCTTTGGCTACGCTGATGGCCATGGAAGCTTCCCGCCAAGGGGAATCTGCTGGCGCCAGCAATAGCACGGAAACCGTGGCAGGCTGCCGGGGCGGCGCTTATGCTGGTTCGCGGGTACATAGTATGCGTTTGCCTGGCTTTATTGCGGATCAGGAAGTGATTTTCGGCGCCATTGGTCAGAATTTGACCATCAGCCATCGGACCACCGGCCGGGAATGCTTCTGGCCCGGGGTGGCTCTGGCTTTGCGGAAAGTCCAGCAATTAGAGGGCGTAGTCCGGGGATTAGAGCAAATTATGGAAGGTTAATTCCTTTCGTTCATACAAAAAGCCCATTTGCTATGGCAAATGGGCTTTTCTTTCGGTAAGAAAGGCTAATCGATTAACCCTAATCGGCTTGCTAAAGCGAAGAGCTGGGTTTTCTCCCCGCTGCTAACCAATTTGATCTGGCCTTTGCCGTCTGTGGAGCGGAGTTTCCCCCCTTCTTGCAGGCGGCGTTTTGTTTCTTTGGCAGCTCCCTTTCCCCCTTGATACAAGGAGGGTTTTTCTCCCAGCTGTTTACGAAGGGCAGGAATAATTAGGGGGTAATGGGTACAGCCCAGCACAACGGCGTCTGGCATTGCGTCAAAGGAAAGGCGTTGCGCCAGATAATCGTCCAGTACTTGGTCGTCTAAATGCCCTTGTTCAATATATTCCGCTAAGCCCGGACAAGGCAAGGGAAGAATTTCCGCTTGATCTTGATATTGGGAGAGAAGCCGGGCAAATTTTTCCTCTTTCAGGGTTAAAGGCGTGGCCATGACCAGAATACGGCCGCCGGGATGCTGGGTGACCGCGGGTTTTAGGGCCGGCTCAAGACCAATAATGGGTAAATGAGGATAAGCTTCCCGCAGGGGGATAATGGCAGCAGAAGTAGCGGTATTACAGGCTACCACAATGGCTTTGGGGTCTGCCTGCAACATTTCTTCTACCACGGCAAAAGTCAGGGAACGGACCTCTGCCGGTTTTTTTTCTCCATATGGGGCATGGGCATTATCCCCAAAATAAAGATAATCTTCTGCGGGCAGTAACGCTTTTAGCTCCGTAAGTACGCTAAGTCCGCCTAAACCGGAATCCATCACCGCAATGGGTTGGTGCAAATGGGTCATGTTTTTCCCTCCCCATCAGACTAGGTTTTGGGGCGTCCCTTGTAAGTAGGCCTGAATATTGCTGAAGATGATTTCCGCCCGGTTTTGCATGGCTTCTGCGGTAGCAAAGGCCACGTGGGGCGTTAGCACAGTATGGGGTGCCTGCAGCAAAGGCATATCCATAGACAGGGGTGGCTCTTGGTCAAATACATCCAACCCTGCGCCGGCAATCACCCCTTGGCTTAGGGCTTCCGCCAGGGCGGCGCTATCCACTACCGGCCCTCTGGCCGTGTTGATTAAGATAGCCGTGGGCTTCATCAGCGCCAATTCCTCTTTACCGATTAACCCGTTGGTGCCTTGATTGGCTGGCACATGGAGAGAAAGAATATCGCTTTGGGCTAGGACTTCCTGGAAAGGAAGGTACGTCACGCCCAGCGCTTTGGCTTCCGGTCGCTCGGAGCGGCTCCAAGCAATCAGCCTTAAGCCAAAGGCTTTGCCGATTTCCGCCACCCTACAACCAATGGCGCCAGTGCCAATCAGCCCCAGGGTTTTGCCTTTCAGCTCCCATCCGACCAATCCGGTTTTGTCCTTCCCGGTTCGGGTAGCTTTATCGCAAGCAGGGATAAAGCGGGCGGCGGCAATCATCAGCCCAAAGACTAATTCCGCCACGGCGTCTGTGGAGTACCCTGCGCAATTGCTCATGATAATACCGCGGCTACGGCAATATTCCGTGTCCACATGATCCACGCCCGTAAAGCCAATAGAAATCATTTTCAAGTTTGGGCAATGACTGAGGACGCTTTCCCGCAAAGGTTGGTTGGCTAAAATCAAAATTTCTGCTTCTTGTATCCGCTGAATGAGCGCCGCGTCATCTTGGGCCCGGTTGGGGTAAAGGGTGACTTGATGTCCTTGGGCGATCAACGGTGCGGCTAATGTATGAAAAGCTTCGCTGGTGATGCCCAGCGGCTCCATGCAAACAATGTTCATGCTATCCCTCCTTTGATTCATCTATAGTATACCACAGAAAAAAGGGGTTTTCCACTGAAAAAGCCGCGGCCAAAATTTTAGTAGGAATCGAAAACCAGATATGCTATACTAAATGGTTGAAGGGAGTGGTGGCCCAATGAAAGACCAAAAGAAAATAGGGGAAGCCTTAATGCAGCAAGCCTTAATTGTGCGAAAAAACGCCTATGCGCCTTACTCCCGTTTTGCCGTGGGCGCAGCTTTGCTTAGCCAAGGAGGACAGGTGTTTTTGGGCTGTAATTGGGAAAACGCTGCTTATCCCGCGGGCCTTTGCGCGGAACGGAGCGCTTTAGCCCAGGCAATTTCAGCCGGCTGTCGTGATTTTTTGGCCTTGGCCTTGGTTGGGGGGCCGGTGGAAAGCAAGGAAGACGTCTTGGACGAATGCTTTCCTTGCGGCATGTGTTTACAAGCATTAAGGGAGTTTTGCTCCCAGGATTTTCCCATTTATTTGTTTGCTCAAGGCCAAATTCGCCAGGTAACCTTGGGACAGTTGTTGCCCTATGGTTTTTCTAGCGATCATTTGCCCCAGGAGGAATGACATGAAAAAAACGTTACTGGTTCTATTGGCCGTGGTTTGGCTGTGTTTGGCTGGTTGTTCCGTGGAAATGGTAGGGGATACCAGTGAAGCTGCGCAAAATCAAGGTCAGGAAACAGCTTTAAAGGATAAATCTACCCTGGAAGGGGAATATTTGCTGGCATTGGTTTTGGATGAAACCAGCCCAGAAGAAGAATATCATGTGGAGCAGATCTGGGCGGGGATTTCCGCTTTTGCAGAAGAAATGGAACTGACCTGCGCCTATTATGCTGCTGCTTCTCCCAATCAGGCTGCCAGAGAGGAAGCGGTAAACCAAGCGGTATTAGCCGGGGCGGAAATCGTTTTTTGCTATGGCGCAAATTATGAGCCTGTGGTGTATCAAATGCAGAAAACCTGCCCAGATACGGAATTCGTCCTCTTTGACGGAGAACCTAGAGCCGCAGATTATAGCGATTATGCCTTAGGTGAGAATGTGGAGGCCATTTATTTTGCCGAAGCGGAGATGGGCTATTTGGCGGGCTATGCTGCGGTAATGGAGGGCTATACGCAACTAGGCTTTATGGCAGGCTTACCGGTCAGCTCTGTCATGCGTTACGGCGGCGGCTATTTGCAGGGAATACATGATGCGGCTAAGGCTACCCAAAAGCAGGTTACCGTTACCTATTATTACAGTGGCTTAACCACAGCGGACGATTCCTTGACCAGCATGGCCGGAAATCTTTACCTCAATAATGTCCAGGTCATTTTTACCTGTGAGGAAGATTTTATTCCTTATTTAGCGAAGGCCGCAGAAGCCGGGAATCATAAGGTGATTGGGGTTTGCCCAGAGGATTATACCATTTCAGAAACGGTGCTAACCTGCATCAAAAAAGAATACGCCCAAATGACGGAACTATTGCTGAACAATTATTATCAGGAGATGTTCCAAGGGGGTACGGTACAAACCCTGGATGTAGGAGATGGCGCCATTAGTTTGGATATGGAAAATAGTCGTTTTGCCGTATTCTCTCAAACGGAGTATAACACGCTTTTGTCCGCTTTGGCTGAGCACAAAACAGTGGTACAGGATATTTCTGATCCGGCTTATGACTTGACGACCATGTATTCGGATTATGTTACCGTAACGGTGTTGGAATAAACAACCAAGGATGAAAGGCCAGTATACGGTAAAAAACCAGGCCAAATTGCCTTGACAAGGAAAAAGATCCAGCGTATAATATAGCCGATGCTGAAAACAGCGAAAAATTGCATAAGTACATCTTCAGGGCAGGGTGAAAGTCCCTACCGGTGGTAAAGCCCACGAGCCGTAAGGCATGATTCGGTGAAATTCCGAAGCCGACAGTATAGTCTGGATGAAAGAAGAATGTTGCACAGAATACAAGGATTCTGAGAATTTTGCTCTGGATGCGTTTAAACGCGCCAGAGCTTTTCTTTCGGATACTTGGGTTCTTCTTTTGGCCTAAAACAAAAGCCCTGAACCATGGTTCAGGGCTTTTTGGTATGAATTTAGACCATTTCTAGTAGAATAAGCTTCCCTACTGGTAAAAGCAGGGCCAGCAATAGCAGATTGACCCCAGAGAAAACCAGTAAATAACGGCCTTTTTTCCCATGGGCGCTTTGGCAATAAGCTTTAAAGGAGATTAAGCTAGCTAAGGACGCCACCAAGGTGCCTAGGCCACCGATATCTACCCCTAAGAGCAGCGCAGGAGCGTTTTCCGTAAAGGGAGCCAGCATAATGGCGGCTGGCACATTGCTGATTACCTGGCTCATCAAAGCCCCGGCCAACAAAGCCCGCTGGGAAAGCCATTGATGTAATTGTTCTTGTAGTCCAGGTAAATGCCCGAGATTGCCTACGAAAATGAAAAAGCAAACAAACGTCAATAACAAGCTATAATCGATTTCCCGAAAGACTTTGCGGTCAGTCAGCGCCAGGCAAAGGACCAGTACTACCAGACAAAGCCAATGGGGAATGATTTTCAGCACGGCCAGGATGCAGACCAGAAAAAGCAGGCCATATTCCAGAGCCAACCTTTTTTTCAGCGGTGGCCGTTCTTTCCCTTCCAGTACGGGCAAAGGCGCATTCCGTTGGCTACGGATTAAGACTAGCAAGAGCAAGAGGCTAATCAATCCTAGGGGCAAAGTAAGCTTTAAGAAGGCTCCTAGGCTCATGTCATAATAGGTGAACAAAAAAAGATTTTGCGGATTGCCCACTGGCGTCATGAGGGACCCCATGTTAGCCGCTACGGTTTCCAACACTACCACGAAAATTACCGCGTCCTCCCGACACTCTTGCATTAAGCTTAAGGTAAGGGGGACGAAGGTAAGCAAGGCCACGTCATTGGTAATGAGCATGGAGGTAAAGAAACAAAGGCCAGCCAAAGCCAAAGACAAGGCGCGCACGCTATGCACCCGGCTGAGAACCTGCTGGGATAGCAAGTCAAAAACGCCCGTATGGCGGAAGCCTGCTACCACTGCCATGAGACAGAAAAGCAAAATCAGCACAGAAGTATCAATATATTCCGCATAGGTGATATCAGGCGGCACAATCAGCATGGATAAAGCCGCGGCCAATAGGGAGAGGAGTAAGACAATCTCTCGTTTGGCAAAAGAAAATATCGTTTGCATAGCAACCTCCGTGGGCTATTTTACTGCCTATGACGTGGTTTTGCAAGGACTTTTTTCTGAAATACTGGAGGGGAGAGAAACAGTTTTTCCCCCTTGCCTAAGGGCTTGTTCAGCAGCCTCTTTAGACAGAAAGGAGTAGGGCATGATGGTTTTGCCCATGAGAAAAAAGCAAGGAAAACAAAGCCTCTCCCGGCGTAAAACTTGGCGCGCAGCTCTCTTTTTATTGCCCATTGCCGTGTTTTCCTTGGTGTTCAGCTATTTCCCCTTTTGCCGTATTTTGCTGCATACAGTAACCGAAGTGAATGCAAAAGGCGTAATTACGGGCTGGGCAGGGCTGGAAAACTTTGCTTATGTGTTTGGCCGGGCAGATTTTGCTAAGGCATTGACCAATACCTTACTGCTGACGGCCATGAATGTCCCGTTAACCTTGCTGATTACCATTGGTCTGGCTTTGCTTGCCAACAAAAAGCGCCGTTTAAGCCCGGTTTATGAAACCCTCTTTACCATGCCCATGGCCGTGTCCATGTCCGCGGCCTGTATGATTTTTAAGGCCATGCTTAACCCCACGGTGGGTTTTGTGAATTATTTTTTCGGCTGGAATCTGGGTTGGTTTGAAAGCCGTAGCACGGCCTTATTTGCGATTTTATTGATTACCCTTTGGATGGGCATTGGCTTTGATTTTCTTCTTTTCCTGGCGGCCTTTCGCAATGTGCCTCAGGATGTGCTGGACGCCGCAAAGTTGGACGGTGCGGGATTCTTCTGCCGGCTTTGGCGCATTCAACTGCCGATCATTTCCCCTACCATACTTTATGTGCTGTGTACCAATACGGTGCTGGCCATGATGTGTTCCGGCCCTATGATTATCATTACCCAGGGCGGTCCTTCCGGCGCTACCACCAGTTTGATTCAAATGATGTATGCTTCTGGCTTGGGCAGCTCGGATTATAGTTTGGCTGCGATTTTAAGCCTGACTACCTTTGTGCTGACCTTGGGCTTTACGATCTTGGCCTTTGCCTTTGAACGGAAGAAGGTGTTTTATCAATGACCCCTTCTTGGAAAAGCCGTTTGGAGGATATCGTCGTCAGTGTAGTGGCCGTCTTGATTGGTTTGGTGTTGATTTTCCCCATCATTTATTGTTTCTGCGGCGCCTTTAAAACCGCGGCGGAATTCACCCAGCCAGAACTTTTACCGGGCAGTTTTCGGAATTTGGACAATTTCCGGCAAGCCTTAACCCAAGCGCCTTTGCTACGCTATATGCTCAATTCCTGTATTGTGGCTTTCTTAGGTAGCAGCGTCAGAATGGTGATTTCCCTTTTGGCGGCTTATGCTTTTACCTATTTTGATTTCCCGGGCCGGAAATTCTGCTTTTTCCTGGTTTTGGGGACTATGATGATGCCGGGGGATATTTTGTTGGCTACCAATTACCTGACGGTTTCCCGTTTGCATTTGCTCAACAGCTATTTGGGGATTTGTATCGTTAGCTTTGTCAGCGGCTCCCAAACGTTTATGCTCAGGCAAAAGTTCCGCACCGTCCCGCGGGCTTTACGGGATGCGGCGGAGCTGGACGGTTGCGGGGATTTTCGCTTTTTGTGCCAGGTGCTGATTCCCCATTGTCGGCCAGTGATTACCACTTTGTTCATGCAAAGCTTTATTACCTTGTGGAATTCTTATCTTTGGCCTTTGCTGGTCACTGCCTCCAGCGGTAAAATGCGCACCATTATGGTGGGAATTACCAAGTTAAATTCTTGGGAGGACAGTAATTATCAGTTGGTCATGGCCGGGGTAGTCATTTCCTTATTGCCGTCGTTTTTGTTGTTTATTGCCATGCGCCGCAGCGTGAAAAAAGGCGCGCTGGATGATGCATGGATTTAATACATGAGGAGGAGCTTGATGATGAAACGGATTTTGTTGTTGCTTTGTTTACTTTTGGCTGTCTTTGCTTTTGCTGCTTGCGAGAATGGCGAGGATTTGTCTGATACGGAGAATACCGATACCAGCATGGTGGAACTGGGGGATACGCCAGTTACCATTACCTTCTGGCATTGTGCTTCGGAAGAAGCCGGCGTATTGTTGGAAGGGTATATCCAGCAGTTTAATGAAGAAAATCCCTATGGCATTACCGTAGAGGGCATTTATCAGGGCCAGTATGCGGACGCTACTACCTTGTTGAAAACCATGCTTTCCGCAGAAAATGTGGAAGAATTGCCGGATGTGATGCAGATGGACGCCACCGGTAAAATTCCTTACGCTACTTCTGGTCTAGCCTTTACCATTGACGATTGTTTAGCAGAAGGCGGGGATGAAGGAGCAGTTTCTTCCCAGCTGACTGGGGCCTTAAGCAATTGGACCTATGCCGGGGAACAGTTGGGCTTGCCCTTTGCCACCTCCACCACCATTACCTATTATAATGCGGATCTGTTGGCAGAAGCTGGTTGGGATCATGCTCCCGCTACCTTTGCGGAAGTAGAAGCCTTGTATCAGGATATGCAGGCGACTGGCCTTACAGCAAAGGCTTTGCAATGCATTCCGAACACTCCTACCTTGGCCAATTGGCTGGGACAGCTGGGTAGCGATGTGGTGGATCAGGAGAACGGTACCGCTGGGGTTGCTTCCAAGCTGGCTTGTATAGAAAACGGGGCTTTGGTGGAATTCCTCACCGCTTGGCAATCCATGTATGAAAGCGGCGCTTTGGTGAATGGGGAATCCTCCGTGGAATCTTTTGTGGCCGGAGAAACCGCTTTGCTGATTGCATCTTCCTCTGGGCTCGCTTCCATGTTGGAGAAAGTGGATGGCAACTTTACTTTGGGAACCTCCCCTTATTTGCGGGTGAATGAGGAAGCTGCGGCGGGCGCTACGGTTTCCGGCTCTTGTCTGGTGATGTTCGATCATCAGGACGGCCTAAAAAAAGCAGCGGCTTGGGCCTTTGTCCAGTATTTGACCTCTGGCGAAATCCAGGCGGATTTTGCTGCGCATACGGGCTATGTGCCCAGTAATGTGGATGCGGTAGAGGATGCGGCTTACGGAGCATTGTTAACGGAATATCCGCAGTATAACGTAGCCATGGAGCAAATTTCCATGATGCCTGAAACCATGCGCAGCGTTACCGTAGGCCCGGCCACGGATTTCTATTATATGATTAATCAATGTGTGGCCAATATGTTGGACCAAGGGCAAACCCCGGAAGAAGCAGCGGCAAACATGGAGAAGGAACTGAATGGCTTGTTGGAGAATTACCTGCAAAACAATTCCCAGGAGGAATAAAGGATGGAAATCTCCACTTCCACCAATTTATGTGCTTTTCGACCGGATGGGGGAAAAAACGGCTTTTCCTATTGCATCAAAGAATGTGCGGCCGGGGGGTATCGGGTGTTGGATTTGAACCTTTGCGAAGCCATGAACCCCACTTCCCGGTTGAGAACTGAGCCTTGGCAGGCTTATGGGGAGGATATCGCCCGCTGGGCAGAGGAGGCTAAGGTTACCTTTGCTCAGGCGCATTTGCCCTATTATGATCTCTTTGCAGAAAAGGACGCCTCCCGGCGGGAATTGATGGAGAAGCTGATTCGCCGGGCGATTCTGGTTTGTGGGATGTTGCAGATTCCTTGGGCTGTGACGCATCCAGGGACGGTGTATGAAGCTGGGCCCAATATGTCGGTTTCTTTACGGCGTAATCTGGATTATTATTCTCCTTTGGTGGATTTGGCGTCTGCCCAAGGGGTGGGCATTGCCCTGGAAAATGATTTTGAGTATTTGGGGCCGCGTCGGCAACGCGTTTTTTGCGCTGCGCCTGGAGAGTTGGCTGATTTGGTGGATGCCTTTCATGCCCCTGAAGCAGTGGGGGCTTGCTATGATTT
>CAKRYM010000020.1 GCA_934427095.1 uncultured Bacillota bacterium
TGTTCTGCCCAAAGCCGCCGCCCCCCATGCCCTGGGGCATGTTTTCCGGGGAGAAATCGCCTTCCGGCATTTCCGAAGGAAAGTCGCCGTCCGTAGGAAAGTCGCCGTTTTCCGGCTTTTCCCCCATCTCACGGTCTGCGTCCATGCTGATGCTGTCGGGCTTATAAAGCTCACCGTAATCATTGCCGTAATTTCGCTCCAGGAAGGATTCCTCTACGCCTTCTACGGCCAGGTATAAGCCCCAATCATCCATCACAATATCAATGGTATGCACCGTGGAGGTATCAAAAAGCCGGGATTCATAGCCCATTTCCTTTGTGGTTGCCTGTATGCCTAAGCGATCCGCCTGAAAGAAAACTAAGGTGAGCAAAAGAGCTAAGCCAAAGGCAACGCAGCAAATCAGTTCAATGGATTTATGCGTCGACATTTTTTTCTCCTTTATCCCATATAATCCCCGTTATAACTTACCAATACGGCGCTGTTTACGCCATTCATTTCAGAAAGGGTGTTGAGGAAATCCGTGTCTTGTTTTTTCAGGCGAATTTCCAGATTCAGCTCTACTTCCCCTTGGCGAGCGGTTTTACTTTTCACGACCATACGTTGGACTTGCTGTTGCAAAAATTCCGTGGCGTTTCGTTCGCTTTCATGATCTTGGCAGCATAGAACCACAATATAGGGCTGAATATAGGATTTTTTGTTAACAAAAACAATGAGCATCAGGCCAATGGCTAAGCTGCCCAACACCGCCAAGGGAATCATCCCCGCGGCTAAGACGATGCCTACAGCAATGGACCAAAAGAGAAAGGCGATATCCAAAGGTTCCTTGATGGCGCTACGGAAGCGTACAATGGACAAGGCGCCGACCATGCCCAAAGAAAGGACCACATTGGAGGTGACTGCTAAGATCACCAAAGTGGAAATCATGGTCAAAGCCACTAAGGTCACGCCAAAACTGGAGGAATACATTACCCCGGCAAAGGTTTTTTATAGATCAGGAAAATAAACATACCGATGCAAAAGGCCAAAAGCAGGGAAATCACCATATCAAAAATAGAGATGCTGGTGATGTTTTCTAAAAAGCTGGATTTGAAAATATCCTGAAAAGTCATGCTGTGTGTCTCCTTGTCTGCGAAATGAAAAGATTAACCGTAAATCCGGCAGGCGGCGTATTTGGAAAAAGCTGCCGTATGGGTTCCCGGCGTTTGGACAATGTCCCGAATCACCGTGGGCAGGAATTCGTCCCATTTTACTTCTAAAATAATAGGCATATCCCGGGTGGGGATGGTGATGCAGTTAGGGTTCAAAAAATCCGTGCAGGTTAACCCTGTGCGGATATGATGATCCAAGGTGACGCGCACATTGCCCGGACCATAGCAAAAGGGCTCGCGGATATAATCCACAATGGTTTTGGGACGCAAGCCTTGGGTGTTGCGTTTGGTATACAATTCCCAAAGCAAGCGGTTTTCCTTGTCCTTTGGCGGTGCGTAGTTTTCCCCGGTAATGTTCTGCACTTCTTCTGGGGACAATATGGTTTGTTCCTTATGACAAAGGCCGTTGATTTTGCATTTTTTTCCCAAAAGGAGCAGCGAAGTGTCTTTGTTATAGTAGAGGATGCGAAATTGCATGATGCAGCCTCCTTTCTGCTTTTGAAAAAAGTATAGCCGGGAAACCTTAGTCTAAACTTAGAAAAAGAGGGACAACACGAAAAGCGCGTGATGTCCCTCTGATTTTTGGGTTTTAGAATTGTATCGTAAAAGCTATGCGATTGGGCGGAACATACTTGGCTTGTATGGTCCCATGCTGGGCGGAAACCAGGGAACGTGCGATGGCTAAGCCCAGTCCATAGCCGCCGGTTTTCTGGGTGCGGGCGTCGTCCGCCCGGTAAAAGCGGTCAAATAGCTTTTCCGGCGGCACGTTAGGCAGAGTAGCACAGGTATTTTCTATGGTCAAAAGGATGCGTTTTTCCTTTTTTTGTAAAGAAACCAAAATTTCCCCGCCTGGCTCCGTATATTTCACTGCATTATCCAAAAGGATAGAAAGCAATTGCTCCAGCTGGTTTTCTACTGCCCGAATGCGAATATCCGGACAGATCTCTGTGTGCAAAGAAATCTGTTTGGCTTCCATTAACTGGCAAAAACTTTCCAGAATTTTGGTGAGCAAAGGGCCAAAGAGCACGTCCGTTTGATTTTCCTTGCACAGGCCTTCATCCATGCGGGCCAAAGTCAGCAGGTTGTTCATTAAGCCGTTTAGCCGGGGCGTCTGCGCGAGAATATTCTTGCTCCATTTGTTTTCCCCCTGGTACAAGACCATGGCTTCCGTATTCGACTGAATAATGGCTAAAGGGGTCTTGATCTCATGCCCAGCATTGGTCACAAATTGTTTCTGTTTTTCCATGTTTTCTGCAATGGGGCGAATGGCTTTACGGGAAAGCAAAATCACAAAGATCAGCATAAGTCCCCAGCAAAGGAGGCCGATGCCTACGGATAACAGCAAGACGCGAAAATAGGAAAAGAGTTCGCCCGTGGTATCCAAAAATACCGCCACACTACCGCTGCTAAAAAGGGCGGGTAGCAGGGAATAGCGGAATTTCCCGATTTTCCCTTGGCTATTCCCCTGGTGATAGATCTCCTCAGCCAAAGTGACGGCTTGTTCTTCCGTCACGGTTGAGGTGCGGTTTACATCCACCGCAAGTACGGTGCCATTGGCATCGAATTGAACCACAAAGAAATTGGCAGACATAATGGTGTCATATCCCCATATCTTGATGAGGATATCCTCAGTGGAAAGATAAATGCCTTTGTTCAGCATGAGTAGTTCCATGAGCTGATATTCTAGCTTGGGCAGGATAACGGTTTTGCCGTTGCCCGATAGGGCGTAGGTTTGCTGGTTTAAGGTAATATTCCCTAAGGTCAAAACCGTTGGGGTGAAATGCTCCCGCCTACGCAGCATGGCCCGGATACGGGAAAGCAATAAATCCATGGCAAAAGGTTTGGGCAAATAATCATCCGCCCCTAAGTCCAAGCCCTGAATTTGGTCTTC
Source organism: uncultured Bacillota bacterium (assembly GCA_934427095.1). Lineage (GTDB taxonomy): Bacteria > Bacillota > Dehalobacteriia > UBA4068 > UBA4068 > RGIG3155. The sequence continues at coordinate 3,040 of CAKRYM010000020.1, forward strand.
GATCTCTCCTTTGGCCGTAAGCAGGAGGATAGGGGTTTTATCTCCTGCTTTGCGCAGCTTTTGCAGTACCTCTAACCCGCTCATTTTGGGCAGCATGATGTCGAGAATGATGCCGTCATAGGTTTCGCTTTGGGCATAGGCCAATGCTTCTGCTCCGTCATAAAATGCGTCCACGATATAGTGATGATAATGCAAGATATCCACTACCGCTTCGGACATACTGATTTCGTCTTCTGCATAAAGCAATTTCATGGGAATCGTCTCCTTCCTGCCAGAATAACACTTTTCCCTTAGTTGAACCTTAGAATTCGGGAGATCAGCGTGGGTTTCCTGCCTAGATAAGATAAGGCCCAGGTTTTTACCTGGGCCTTAGTGCGTTTATCTTTTTCATCAGCTATGCCGTTCGCGGAGCACGGCAAAGGCTTCTTCTGCGATTTCCACGGTTTCCGCAATATCCTGATCGGACAAAGCGGCGTTTAAGAAATGGTTGTGATGATTGGTGAAATATACGCCCCGTTTGACGCATTCCGCCACCCATTCCTGGTGCAAGACCAAACTTTCATCATCGGCGATGCGTAAATAGGGCAGGGAGACCGCGCCAGTCACATGCAAATCATAGCCGTATTTTTTACCCGCAGCGATGAGCCCCGCTTTCAGGGTTTCCCCTTTGGCCTTTAGCAGATTGGGCAAATCCAGCTTTTTCATTTTCTCAATGCAGGCAATGCCCGCGGCAAAGGGTACGGCAGACATCCAGTAGCTACCGGTATAGGTCAGGCCGGAAACAGCGTTGCGCAAAAAGTCCGCGCCGCAAAGGGCGGAAACATTGTAGCCATTGGCCAAAGCTTTGCAGAAGCAAATCAAATCCGCCTTGATACCGAAATAATGGTCGCTGCCTGCCAAATCCAAACGGAAGCCGGCCCGCACATCATCAAAAATCAATACGGTATCGTTTTCCGTGCAGAGTTTTCTGACCCGGGGCCAAAAGCCTTCCTTGGGCATGGTATTGTCTTTGAAATTGCCGTGCATATAAGGCTGGGAAATGACTGCGGCGATTTCCCCTTTATGTTGCTGGAAGCATGCTTCCACCGCGTCGATATCATTCCAATCCAGATAAATGTTGTTGGCCACTTCCTCTGGCAAAATCCCCGGATAGTCCACCTTTTGTGTCCAGGGAGATACCCCGTGATAGCAGCCCCGGAAGAAAATGACCTTTTTCCGTTTGGTGTAATTCCTGGCCGCTAGAATCGCTAAGGACGTGACGTCGTTACCGTTTTTGGCGAAAAAGGCCCAGTCCGCGCTATGTACGGTGTCCACCAGCAATTCTGCGAAGTTGATCATAATGGGGGAGGGGGCGGTGACACAGTCCTCAATTTGCCGCTGAGCAAAAGCAGCCGCATCCACATCCGGATCATTATAGCCCAGGATATTGGGGCCATAAGCGCACATATAGTCGATGAAACGATGTCCGTCTACATCCCAGAAATAAGTACCTTGGGCCTTGGAAGAATAAAAGGGAAAGGCGCTGACTGGAATGAAGCAGCCTTCTGCCGGCCCTTGATGGCCGTAAAGCCCGGCGGGAATGACTTTTACCGCCCGTTCGTAATATTCTTTGCTTTTGGGATAGGTAAATGTTTCGTGCATGGGCGCCTCCTTAAGCCAGATAGACCGCGACGCGGTCCAAAATACGGTTCAAATTGTCTACTTGGGGAATCATCCCTTTGATGGTTACCTGGCCCATGCCCACGCAAGCCACGCTGTTGACTTTGCCGTCAAACAAATCCCTGGCCAAACGGATATCCTGAAATTCCATGGCAGAGGTATAATTTTCCCCCACTTGGCGAAGTACGGATAAATGATGATCCTCAGCCAGAATCCCCACGGCCGCCTCATTAGGAATGGAAAGGCGGATAATGCCGTCGGGAATATAGGAAGCGCTTTGTTGCGAAACAGGGTCTTCATTCCCCAATTGGGCTACGGCGCCGGCGATCACATGGAGCATCAGCAAAGTGCTGCGGCGAAAAAAGGTTTCGTCCCGCAAATCCTCAGGATTGGGTCTAAGGTAATGGGTTAAGATATTGGTTAGGTTGGTAAATTCATGTAGAAGAAAACCCAGTTTGGTAAAGCCTTTGCTGGGAAAAGGTTTGGTGGTGCCATCAATCATGCCGTTGAATTTTTCTGGGGTGGAAAAGGGCAGCTTGATTTGGCAGCTTTGCACGCCGGGAACCATGCTGCAATTCCCGTGGTCAAAACACAGGGTGGCCTCTGGGCCGTTTTTCACGGCAATGGCCAGGGCGATCTTTTTCTCCGCAATCAGGGCTTTTGCCTCTGGTACCAGCTGACACAGGGGTTCCAGCGCGCCCAGAATAGCAAAAAGATTAACGAAAGCTAGGGCGCGGGGATCTTTGTTCATGGAATCATCTCCTTTACCATAATGTGCCTAGCTTAACACAGAATTATGAAATGATTATGAACGCAAGGCTTTTGCTCAACCAGAGAAACGGAAAATCTTAGCAAGAAAATAGCAACCAGCGGCAGGATTTTTTTTATCAATTGGGAATTTTATAAAGATGCAGAAAGGAGTATGAATATGAGTCAAGAGGAAAAGAAACCCCATATCGTAGTGTTGGATGGCCATTGTAGCCTGGATAAAGGCGTCAATGCAGAAGAGCTGTACACCTTAGGTCAAGTGACCTATTATGATAGTTGCTTGCAGGCGGACACTGCGGAAATCATTCGGCGTATTGAGGACGCTACCTGTGTGCTGCTGAATAAAACCCCCTTAACCAGGGAAGTGTTTGCCGCTTGTCCCCAAATCGTTTATGTAGGCTTGTTATCCACTGGATATAATGTGGTGGATGTGGAGGCTGCCAAGGAATACGGTGTTACAGTAACCAATGTGCCGGTGTACGGCACAGAAGCAGTGGCCCAGTTTACCTTTGCCCTGCTGTTGGAGCTTACCAATCGGGTCGGGTATCATAATCAACTGGTACATGACGGCGCTTGGGCCAAAGACGGTTATTTTTCCTTCTGGGAAGGCCGCACCATGGAATTACAGGGAAAAACCATGGGGATTTTGGGTTTTGGCCATATTGGCCAAGCTGTTGGACGCCTAGCCAAGGCCTTTGGTATGCAGGTGTTGGCTTGGGATAATCACCCTACGGCAGAAGGAGCTGCTTTGGCCACCTATGTCGATTTGGATACTTTGTTTGCCCGAGCGGACGTGGTCTCTCTTCATTGTCCCTTGAACCAGGATACAGCCAAACTCATCAATCAAACAACTGTAGCCAAAATGAAAAAAGGCGCTATCCTGTTGAATACAAGCCGGGGTGGCTTGGTGGAGCATCAGGCCTTGGCAGAAGCCTTAACTAGCGGAAAACTGGCTGGGGCCGGTTTGGATGTGACAGATCCAGAACCCATTCCCGATGGAGATGTTTTGCTTTCCGCGCCTAATTGTGTAATTACCTCCCATATGGCTTGGGCAGCGGTAGAAAGCCGCCAACGCTTGGCCAATACAGCTTTTGCGAATATGCGGGCCTTTTTCGCTGGGAAGCCGGAAAATGTGGTTTCGTAAGCGATTAGATAGAAAAAGAAAAGCGCTGATGACTTGTTCATCAGCGCTTTTTGTGTTTATTGAGCTGCGACCTATTTTTTGCCTGCTTTGGGTTCCGCAGCCTAGGCATGGGTAATCATTCCCCCATTGAGACAGCTACTCTTCCGGCATTCCGCTTTCTATCCAATTTTCCAGCTGATCCAGGATTTCCTGCTCCATGGGCCAATTGGAATTCGTATCGCTATTGCTATTGCTGATTTGATGCTCAGGCATGCCGCAATAGCCGGAAATCTCATTATTGGTAATGGTTACCTGGGAAATACAGCTGCTAGGACAGCCGCCGCTTTGCCCCTCGCCTGGAATATTAGCCAAGGCATAATGCCCAGGTGTAGAAGATAAGGTGCAGATATTCACCGTTACCTGTTGAGTGTTTCTGCCAGTGTGCAGGGTACAAGTGCCGCTGGGCATATTCGGCGTACTACCGTCAGCCCGGATTTGCACGCTGAGCTGGTGGGTAGAGGGGCAGGCATCTGTGGCCAACATACCGCTTTCATCGCAAACCGTTACTTTCTTCCACTGGGTACCGTCGGTTTTAAACTCAAAGCCCTTGCGGAATAATTCCACCACACCGCCAGAGGAGGGTAACCCTGTCATGGTATCTACGGCCACGGCAATCACGTCATCCGGCCGCTCAAAGCCAGTATCTTCATAATTAACCAGGGCTTTGGTCATGACTTTGTTAAAGAGGCGGGCGGCGTAATTGCCCCCGTAGACGGCGCCGCTGAGATACTGCATATTGCCGTCGTCATCCTTTTTGTCGTCATAACCCAGCCATACCGCGCCCACCAGAGCAGAGGTATAACCGCAGAACCAAACGTCCTTGTTGCCTCTGATCCCCGCATAATCCGGGTCGTCTTTACCAGAGGGAACGCCGTTGGTGCCGGTTTTCCCTGCCGTATACCAGCCGGAGATCCGGGCGTTGGTGCCGGTGCCGCTGGTGACGACGGAATGCAGAATATCGGTCATGATATAGGCCGTAGCCTCGGAAAAGACTTGATCCTGCTCCGGTTCAGCCGTATAAAGGATAGTGCCGGAAGCGGTTTCAATACGGGTAATGGTATAGGGCTCCGTATACACGCCCTTGCTGGCAAAGGTGGCAAAGGCTGCGGCCATTTGCAAGGGAGAAACCCCGTAAGTGAGGCCGCCTAAGGTCAGGGAAAGATTATCATCTGTATCCACCAAATCTAAGCCTAAGCGGTTGCCATATTCCCAGCCGGTAGTGGTACCGATTTCTGCCAACATTTTTACGGCGCAAATATTACGGGAAGAGGCTACTGCTCGACGCATGGTGATACGGCCCATATAACCTCCTCCATCGTTTTTCGGCTCCCAATCCCCATAGCGCACCGGGGAATCGTCTAAGACATAACCGGAACCATAGCCCAGCTCAATGGCGGGGCCATAAGCCACCAAAGGCTTAATGGTGGAGCCTGGCGAACGTTTCAGATCCGTGGCGCGGTTATACCCGCGCAAAGCGGTATAAACTCTCCCGCCTACCAGGCCTTTGATTTCCCCGGTGTTGGGCTCCACAATGACCATGGCGCTTTCTACAATATCCCCAGTATTGCTTTGGGGGAAATTACTTTCATCTGCGTAGATTTCATCCAAGGTCTGCTGTACATCAGGGTCCAAAGCCGTATAAATCCTGAGTCCGCCGGTGTAGACATAGGCGGTATCTTCGCCCATCTCTTCCAGGATATCCTCACATTCGCTGATGACCGTATCCACGTACCAAGGGTAACGATAATCCGCCGCATGGGATTCCTCTGTGCCGGCGTCCACCACCAGTGGGCTGGCCTTAGCTTCCAAGGCGCTTTCTCCATAGGTGTCGGGATCATAAACAATCATGCTATCTAAGACCACATTGCGTAGGCGCACAACCTCGTCGGGATTTTTATAGGGGTCATAGTAGCTGGGGGCGCGCAATACAGCGATCAGGGTTGCGGCTTCTTGCAAATTGATTTCGCTAACGTCTTTGTTGAAATAATATTTCGACGCCGCCTGTACCCCGTAAACCTGCGGGCCCAGATAAATTTCATTCAGATAGTAATAGAGAACATCCTCTTTGGAGTAATTCTTTTCAAATTGCAGGGCTAGGGCTGCCTGCTTGATCTTGCGGGGGATAGTTTTGTCCCGTTCATCCACCACGTTTTTCACCAACTGCATGGTAATGGTGGAGGCGCCCTGCGTAAAGGTGAGCTCGCCCGCTTGAATACTGTCGATTAAGTCCACCTTGATCGCGCGGAAAATAGCGCGGATATCCACCCCGTGATGCTCATAGAAACGAATATCTTCCGAAGCCACCAAGGCGTCCAGCAAATGTTGAGGCATTTGGTCGATAGAGACAGAGGTGCGGTTTTCCGCTCCGTGTAGCTCTGCGATTTGATTGCCGTCTTCGTCATAGACATAGCTGGTTTGGGCATTCTTTAAATCTTCCGCGGTGATAGTGGGTAAATCCTTTACCACATCCGCCACATAAATGCAGACCCCGGCGCAGGAAAGGAAGCCTAAGACTAAGATGGTGATCAGGAAACCTCTTAAAACAGGATGTTTCCTTTTTTTCTTTTTCTTTTTGCCTGGTAGTTCTTCTATCTGGTTATCTACTACTTGTGGTTGAGAGGCTTGTTGTTCTGCTTCTGCTTGACGGAGCGCTTCTTGCTGGCGTACGAATTCCTCTTGTTTTTGCGCTTCTTCCGCTAACCGTCTTTCTTCATCCGCTTGTTTCGTTGCTTCTTCCTGCTTACGCATTTCTTCTGCTTGCCGCCGTTCTTCTTCTTTTTCCTGGCGGGCTAGCGCACGAATACTGCGGTTTTCTTTTATCCAACCAGGTACGGCGGTAATGGCTCCTACGATGGCTGAGCCCAGGGCAGCCAAGCCCGCCAAAATTTTTTCTCCCAGTAAATGGATTTCATAGCGGGTTTTGCCCCAGAAATCCCGTAAAGCAGGGGAAAGATGATCCTTGCTCCAATTGCTCACGGCGCGGGTGGCGTCGCTAACTTTTTCTACGCAAAAGGCTCCAAACTGGCTAAGCTTTTCTCCGATGAGAGAAGCGCATTTCCCGCAAGCTTTGCGGAGGCGTTCGCCATTTTGGCCTAAACCCAAGAAAAAGTTTTGCCGCAGGGCTTTGGCTTCCGGCTGGTTTTCCTCCACGCCTTCCTCAGGCGCCGTAGGGGAAGTTGATGTTTCTTCCTCTGGCGTAGCGCAGGGAGCTGCTTCCAGCATGGTCTGCTCAATGGGCATGACGGGACTATCGTCCGGCAAGGATTCCTGCTGGGAGGCTAGAGTTTCTTCCGGCGGGGTTTGTTCTATGGCAATATCCTCTACAGCAGTTGGCGTTTCCTTCTGGATTGGCGTTTCTTGCACTAAAGGGATGTTTCGTTCTTGTATCGGTTTTCCCCCTTGCGCCGGTTTGCCCGTCGTATATTTGGGCGTCTGCTGTTTTTGCCGATGTATGTTTTTTCGTTTTTTGTTTCGTTTGCTCATAAGGACATCTCTTTCTGCTTCTTAGCCAAATTGGGCTAGGTGGCGAACTTTCTTTTCCGGCAAGAAAAGGCAATTTTCGCCGGTAAAGGGGAAAAAGGGTAAAATTTCACTTATACAATTTTCTCATGATAACAATAGAATATAGCACAATTGGTTGGATAATCAATAGAATACGGCTCTTTTTCAGAAAGAATTCGCGGAAGTTTTTCTCTCCGGGTGGATTCATGCTGGGTTCATGAAAAAGGTATATCATCAAGGGACGCAAATCATGGTTATTTATACCAATATTGGAATAAATGTATGCTGGGTTTGGGTAGATTTATTGACTTTCCTCAGGAAAGTCCCTATGATAAATAGGAAAGATCAAATCATTACGGGGGTATTATGATGAAAAAGCGAATTCTTGCCTTGTTTTGCGCCTTTGGCTTACTGTTTTCTTTGTCCGCCTGCGGCGCTTCTCAAGCAGATATTACCATGACCAATGTTTCCTATGATCCTACCCGGGAATTTTATGCTGCCTATAATGAGCTCTTCCGCTCCTATTATTATGAAGAAACCGGTCTGGACGTAGAGATTATGCAGTCCCATGGGGGCTCTGGCAGCCAGGCGCGTTCGGTCATCGAAGGGGCTGACGCTGATGTGGTCACTTTGGCTTTGGCCCATGATATTACCCTGATTGAAGAAGCAGGGATGATTGACGCCGGCTGGATGGAAGAATATGAGAAAAATTCTTCCCCCTATACCTCTACTATCGTGTTTTTGGTGCGCTCCGGCAACCCCAAAAATATCCAGGACTGGGATGATTTAGCCAAAGAAGGGGTGGAACTCATCATTCCTGACCCCAAATCCTCTGGCGCGGCTTGTTGGGATGTGCTGGCTGCCTGGTATTATGGGGAACAGAATTATGATACGGAAGAAGAGATCCGAGAATTCTTAAGCAAAATTTACAACAATGTTTTGGTGATGGATTCCGGCGCCCGTGGCGCTACCACCACTTTTGTGGAAAACGGCCAAGGGGATGTGCTGGTTTCTTGGGAAAACGAAGCGTTGAACACCTTGGAACAATACCCTGGGGAATACGAAATCATCAGTCCTAGCGTAAGTATTCTGGCTGAACCTTCCGTGGCCATGGTGGATGAAAACGTGGAATCTAACGGTACCCAGGAAGTGGCAGACGCGTATTTGCAATATCTCTATTCCCAGCCTGCCCAAAAACTGGCCGGAGAATACGGTTATCGGCCTTCGGATCCAGATGTTTTAGCGGAATTTTCTGATCGGTTTGATTTGGAAATGGATTTATGCACCATTGAGGATTTCGGCGGTTGGGATCAAGCCTATCAGGATTTCTTTGTGGACGGCGGCATTTTTGATCAAATTTACGGAAATTAAGAAAGAATAGGGGCCTTACGCATGGCAAGTCTGAATGAACAGATCCCAAAAGTGGTTAATCAGCGTTCCCGCGTTATTCCCGGCTTTGGTCTGACCATGGGCATAACGGTGACCATGCTTTCTGTGCTGATCCTGATCCCTCTTATGTCTGTGCTGGGATATTCCTTTTCCCTTAGCCCGGCGGAGTTCTGGAGCCTTTTGACAGAGCCTAATGTCTTAAAGGCCTTTTGGACCAGTATTCTTTGCGCCTTTTTGGCGGCGCTGATTAACTGCGTCACTGGGTTAATGCTGGCCTGGGTGTTGGTGCGGTATGATTTCCCAGGCAAACGGCTGATGGACGGCCTGATTGAGCTGCCTTTTGCTTTGCCCACGGCTGTAGCGGGCATTACTTTGTCTAAGATGTATTCCACCACTGGCGTGATCGGCAGCCTCTTTGCAGATTGGGGTTGGCGCATTTCCTATACCAGAGTGGGGCTTATCATTGCTTTGGTTTTTGTGGGCATTCCCTTTGTGGTGCGGGCCATTCAGCCTGTGCTGGAAAATTTGGACCGCCAGTATGAGGAAGCTGCCGCTATTTTGGGCGCAGGTAGGCTGCGTACGTTTTTTCGGGTGATTTTGCCGGAGCTGACCCCTGCTTTGCTGACCGGCTTTGGCTTGGCCTTAGCCCGGGGAATCGGAGAATACGGCAGCGTAATTTATATTTCCGGCAACAGTGAGAAAAACGGCACCCAGGTCGTGTCTTATCTGATTATGCAAAAGCTGAACTCCGGCAATGCGGATTATGCCGGCGCCACAACGATTGCTCTAATGCTGCTGATTATTTCTTTTGTCCTGTTGTTCCTGGTCACCTTGATCCAGGCGAAGGCTAGCCGCCGTACTCGCGGTTGAACAGGGGGGATAGCATGAGCCATAAACAAAAGAAACAGAACTTGAACCAAGATCCTTCTATTGATATGACGCATGATATGACGCAGGACGGCATCGAAGAGATCCCGAAAATGATTCCCCCGGTACATCATGATCCGGAAAAACATGTGCACCGCTGGTTAATCGGGTTAAGCGTAGCCTTTGTTTTGCTGATGCTGGTGCTGCCTTTGTGTATGGTGATTTTCAATTCGTTGAAAGACGGCTTGGCGGTATATTGGGATGCCATTACGGCTCGCTACACCCTTTCCGCTTTGCGGGTGACCATCATCGCCACGGTCATTGCCGTACTGGTAAATACCTTTTTCGGCCTGGTGGCGGCCTGGTTATTGACCAAATATGATTTTCGGGGTCGGCATGTGCTGTCCACCTTGATCGATATTCCTTTTTCTATTTCCCCGGTCATCGCGGGCTTGGCCTTTATCATGACCTTTGGCCGCATGGGTTGGGCTGCGCCAGCCATTGATTGGCTGAACAATTTGTTGGGAACCGATATTTCCCTGGTCTTTTCTGTGCCCGGGGTGGTGCTGGCGACCATTTTCGTGACCTTCCCCTTTGTGTCCCGGGAGCTAATCCCGGTTCTCCATGCCCAAGGCCGGGATGAGGAAGAGGCCGCGGCTTTAATGGGCGCTGGGGGCTTTCGCATTTTCCGGAAAATTACCTTTCCCCATATTCGCTGGGCTTTGCTGTATGGGGTGATTCTCTGTACCGCCCGGGCTTTGGGCGAATTCGGCGCAGTCTATGCTCTGTCCAAAACCAGGGGCCGCACTTTTACCCTGCCCTTGGAAGTAGACGCTTTGTATATGTCTGGCAGCGCTGAGGGGTTAACGCAAGCCTTTGCCGTTTCTTCTATTTTAGTGCTGTTGGCCGTGGTGGTGCTGATCTTAAGAAGTATCGTGGAATACCGCGGGAAAAAGAGCGGGATATGATCCCCAGGGAGGAAATGACCATGTATGTGGAAATGAAACATATTTGCAAGACCTTTCATGGCTTCTGCGCCTCCAATGACGTAAGCTTTGGCATTGAGCAGGGAAAACTGGCGGCGCTCCTGGGCCCCAGCGGCAGCGGCAAAACCACGATTTTGCGTATGCTGGCGGGGTTGGACCATCCGGACAGTGGGGAGATTTACATTGACGGCCGTCTGGTTAATCAGGTGGAAGCCAGTCAACGGGGCGTGGGTTTTGTATTTCAGAATTATGCCCTGTTCCGTTATATGACGGTGTATGATAATATCGCCTTTGGGCTGGAAGTACAAAAATGGCCCAAAGAAAAAATCAAAGCCAGAGTAGAAGAATTACTGGCTTTGATTAGCATGGAAGGATTAGGCAAACGCTATCCCAATCAGCTTTCCGGCGGACAAAAGCAACGGGTGGCCTTTGCAAGGGCTTTGGCCAGTAGCCCCCGTTTGTTGTTGCTGGACGAACCTTTTGCTGCCATTGACGCCAAGGTCAGAAAAGAGCTGCGCTCTTGGCTAAAGGATATGATACAGCAAGTTGGCGTGACCAGCATTTTTGTCACCCATGACCAGGAAGAAGCTATTGAAGTGGCGGATCAAATCATTGTGACCAATCAGGGCCGAGTGGAGCAATCCGGCACACCGGAGGAGATTTACCGCCATCCCAAACGGGCTTTTGTGGCCCAATTCATGGGGCAATCCCAGCGGGTGGAGGAAATTTCCCGTTTTGCGGGCTTTGCCCATGTCCATGGACCAGCGGTGATCCGGTCGGAAAATTTGCGCATTTTCCCCTTGACCAGTACGCCGCCTACACCCCATTTTGACCGAGTGATTGTAGAAAGCTCCGCCTTTCGGGGCAGTCATATGGAGCTTACCCTCGGGCTCCCTTGGGGAGAAAGGCTGTTCGTGAGTTTGCCGGGCTATGCCTTGGAACCTGATCCCGGTCAGGAAATGGGCTTAGGCGTGGCAGAGGCTTATGTTTTAGATGGGGAGTTGGCTCACACGGTACAGCCGGAATAAATTAACTTAGCTTAACTTTGCTCTCTTCATCGTCTACCAGGGCAAGAAAATCCAAGGCCGCAGGGCTTAAATAGCGGTCCCGTAAATAGATAATATTA
>CAKRYM010000021.1 GCA_934427095.1 uncultured Bacillota bacterium
CGGAAAACACCCAGGCAGACATAGATTTCAGCGATCCTTATCGTATTGCTGTTTCCTATCGGGAAAGCGCGGATGATACGGAAGCAAAAGAAAGTGTAATTTTGCTCACCGCAGACGGCGTTTACGGCTCTTTGGAGAACAGCCCCTTGGCATATACCTTAGACAGCGATTTGCTCAGCGCCTGGCGGGCTTTGGGCTTATAACCGTTGCTAACCCCATAAACAAAACCCGGACCATTTGGTCCGGGTTTTTCTTTGGCTAACGGCAAAAAAAGCGGAAAAACACTTGAATTTTATGTGTCAATGGGCTATGCTTAATAGGCAATTATCCTAATTATTTCCTAAACAAAAGGGGGAATACAGATGCAGTGGTTTTTAAAATGCTGGAAGAATTATGCCAACTTTCAGGGGCGCGCTAGAAGAAAGGAATACTGGTTTTTCTTCTTGTTCAATGCGATTGCTGGCTTTGTGCTGGACTTTTTTGACGGCCTGCTTTCCTTGCAAATGGCGCTTAGACTGGGCTTCTTTGTGTATCCTTTGGGCTTGCTGAGCTCCCTGTATTGCTTGGCGGCGCTGCTGCCTGGTTTGGCTGTGGTGGCAAGACGTTTACATGATAGTAACCGTAGCGGCTGGTGGATGCTGATTGGCTTGGTGCCTGTGATCGGCGGCATTTGGCTGCTGGTGCTGATGCTGCTGGACAGCACTTATGGCCCCAACCGTTATGGCTTAAACCCCAAGGGTTTGGGCAATCCCGAAGAGGGAGAACAACCCCAAATCGCTTAAGAAAAACGAAAGAAAAACACCTGCCAAGTGCAGGTGTTTTTTGTTATTCTTTAGGAATGCTTTATGCGGGGGAATTCTTTAATCCCTAAGGGTATAGGTAAAGCGGCAAATGGGGCGGCCGGCCACGGTTTCCCCCCTATCCTTGGTTGGGGTAAAGCCCATGCGCAGATTATAGCGTATGGTTTTCTCATTCTCTTGGAAGGTGAACATGTGTATCGAACAGATGTTCGGATAAGCTACCTTTAGCCAAGAGAGGAAACGTTTCCCAGCCGCTAAGGCATAGCCCTGGCCCTGGTAGGCCCGAAGCAGGCTGATAAAAAATTCCCCTTGGGTTTCTTGCACGTCCTTTAAGCCGATCATGCCCAGGAAACGCTGCTGTGGACTCAAAATGGCCAAATAGATATCCTGGGTGAGGAGGGCGGTGAGCAGCAAATTTTGGGCAGCTTCCGGGGTTGGCTTTTCCCCCAGGAAAACCCCGTCCTGCCAACCTTCTTCCAGCCAAAGGCTAAGATAGGGCAAATCCCCCTCCGCTAAAGGGCGGAGGGAAACCAAAGGCAAGGGGTGGTCTTTCATTTCACGCAGGTGCCGCAGGGAACGGAATCATCCACGAAAATCACCTGGCAGCCGCAAGCGCTGTTGGTTGCGGCCAGGAGCATACCCTGGCTGGTAACCCCGGCGAAACGGGCGGGTTTTAAGTTGGCCACCACGATGATCTTTTTGCCGATCAGCTCTTCTGGGGCGTATTCCGCTTTGATGCTGGACACAATGACCCTTTCCTTGCCGGAGCCGTCGTCCAAGGTCAGCTTCAGGCAGCTATGGGATTTGCGGATTTCGCTACATTTCACCACCTGGCAGACTCTTAGATCCGTGTTCAGGAAGGTGTCGATGTCGATTTCCGCTTTCACCGGTTCCACGGGATCAGGCTCCCCATAGGTTCTTTCCTTTTTCTTGGGCGCTTCTTCTTTCTTTTCCTCTTCTACCGGGGCTTTTTCCGCTTCGGTCATGGGCGTGGAGAAATCCAGCAAAGGCAGATAGCGATCCTTTTCAATGGCATAGAGGAAGAGATAAAGCCTAGGGCCTTGCTCCTTGTCAATGAGCAGGCGATACACATTGCGGAAGAAATTCTTCTGCTTTTCTTTTACTGCTTTGTCGTCCAGTCCCCCATACGCCTGGCGGGGAATGGCGTAAAGCTCAGCGTTTAAGCCGTCCAAATCATAACCGCCCTGGGTAATGACCTGCTGCAAAAGGCGGATTTCCTCTTTTTCTTCTGGGGACAAGGTTTCATAAACCGCCCAGTTCCTTCCGGCCCGCAGGCGGTTGGCATTTTCCGGTGCGCATTGTTCCAGCCAATACTGGGCCCGGCTCAGCCTGTCCGCGAATTGTTCATATTTGTAGGGGGTACCCAGCTTGGCGAAGACCGTTTCCAGCATGGGGATATTGAAATCCACCACGGAGCCTAATTGCACCAAAAGGCCCATGGGCACGGTTTCGATTTTCCGACCGGGAATCAGGCAATTTTCCATAACGGAAACCGTATGGTCATTGGCCTTGCCTGCTTGATATTCATTATACTGTTTGTCGAATTCGAAATACTGGCGCAAAATCCCGTCGTCAAAGCAGAAATCAAAGGCTTTGGTGGGTTCGGTCTTGGCATAGAGCCAGAGAATAATTTCCGGCTGATAGAGCTTCAGCAATGTGTCTGGGGTCAAATTCAGGCCGGAGCTACCGGACATTTTGCCCGTGGCCCCTTTGATGCCGATGAATTCATAGCCTTGGAACAAGGGCGCTTCATAGCCGAAAATTTCCTTGGCAATGACGCGGCTGGTCTGATAGCTGCCGGAGGGGCTGGCGTGATCCTTACCGCCGGGCTCAAAATCTACGCCCTCGTACTGCCAGCGCATGGCCCAGTCCACTTTCCAGGCCAGCTTGCAGTTATGGTCGGTACGGAAATCAAAGGTCCCCGTATGCCCGCAAGCGCAGGTGTATTCCGCGGTCATGGTCTCTTCATCAAAGGCGGTGATCTTGGTCATATCCCGGCCGCAAACCGGGCAGAAAATGCTCACCGGGTAATAGGCGGCTTTTTCTTCCGCCGTGGTTTCCTGGGTACGGAAGGAGGAGAGAATGTCGAAAATTTCCCCCCGCTTTTTCAGGCAATGGAGGATTTGCTCCTGATATTTGCCGCTACGGTACATTTGCGCCTGGTAACGGTAATCCAGGGTAATACCGAATTGTTGCAGGGAATCCATAAATTCCCGTTCAAAATGGACGGCGTAATTTTCCGCCCCGTCGTTAAAGGGGTTAGGCACGTCCACATAAGGGGCGCCGATATATTTTTCGTAGCCTTCGGTAATGGCCGCCACATTCACCGGGACTTTGCGCATGCGGTCATATTCATCCCAGGAAAAGAGGAGGCGGGCCTTTTTGCCCATTCTTTCCAGGGCTTTTACCACAAACCAGCTGGTGGCAATATCCCGAAAATTGCCAATGTGAATGGAGCCGGAGGGGCTAATCCCCGCGGCGCAGACGTATTCTTCCTTATTGGGGTTACGGGCGATGATTTGTTTCGCCAGTTCTTCTGACCAATGCATAAACGGACACTCCTTTAAGGGAAATGGGGAGGGTAAACCCTCTCTTAACCTTTCCAGTATAGCATAAAAGGAGTATTCTCGCAACCGCTGTTTTTGCCTGGGTAGATGTTTTAGCAGTGTAGATGTTTTTTCTAACCCCAACTGGACCAACAAAAACCATTTTTGTTTCCACTTTACTAAAAATATCGTTGTAATTTCTTTAAGACGAACAACCTAATTATTTTATTCAACTGCCTCTTCAAAAAAACAATACATCTAAAAGATAGAAAAGCCTTGTGATTCCAAATCACAAGGCTTTTAAGATGAATACTGTAGATTTCAGTTCAAATAAGAACTCATATCTATTTCCCAAGGTTCAGCATAGTTCTCTATCCAATCCACACCCTTATCTCCATAGGGGGCATAGCCAGTTTCTAACTTCCATTGGTTTGTTTCAGTATAATGCGTAAACCTCAGGTAATAATAATATGAAAGTTCATCATGCCCATTGTTATGGTATTCAGTACCCGCTTCGTTCAAACGGCAAGAATAAGTATAAATATCAATAGCATTTCCACTATATTTATAACAACAATCTTGACTATAATATTCCCCAAAACCAGCTGGTAAATAGTCAGTCAATAAATCTACTGCCTTATCTATTGTCATATCAGTAGTCAATTCAGGAGAAAATAGATTGATTTGAACTGTACCTACATAATCTTCATAAGTTGAGTGCTGAATAAGGTAAAGAATAACTTCATCACTTGTTAGGCTTTTTAATTTTCTTTCAATTGCTGCATGATCCGCTATTGAAATGACTTTTACTTTATCCTTATCTACATCAGCATAGAAATTTTTTGCTGCCTCAAAATTGTCATTGATTAAAGGGTGGCCTTCTTTGTATAGTATTTCTGTATCAGTATAGGACTGTATTTCTACAAGATTTTCTTGACTATCTACACGATGTTTAGAATTGATTGAAGAAATACCGATAATAACACATATTAAAATGACAACAAAAAATATCAATATTCCTAAAAGAATACGAGCGAGACAGCTCATTTTCTTTTTGGCTACGCCTTTACTTGAATTAGGGGTAGGCATCGACTGAATTTCCTGACGAATAGTATCGCACAAGGCTCGTTGTTCTGAAGTGATTTCTTTTTCTACTTTTTCTTTTTCTGCTTTAATGTCCAATCCTTTATTAAACGATGTGATCGCATAATTTATAAAATTAGTTGCATAGATAATGGCACAAGGATCAATAAGAATATTTTTTGAACTTCTTCCGGACTGAAGGATAAATGAATCAAAATCTAAAGGTTTAGTAGCAGAAATCTTATTTACTGCGAAATCAAAACTATCATCCTTACCAATAAAAACAACCCTTTTATTTGTAATAATCAAATCCCCAAGATATTGTTTCCTTACCGTGTCCCTTATGGGAGAACCGCCTGAACTTCCCGTTCTAATCGTAAATCCCTTAGCAACGCGAACACTTGCACCTGCTGATTTACCTGTATAACTAACGATCTGCTCCCTATCCTTGAAAGTGGCAGCAGGGACAGCATAAAGGATTACCTCATCAACTTGAGGAAAGAAGCCGGGATAATTTACAACAGGAAAGCCTACTTGTAATTCATGAGGAGTAATATCTACATAAGGATTTGCTCTATTGTGAGAAAAAATTTTTTCTTTTGCCTGATTTATATCCACCATTTCCAAACACCCCCAATATAATATCAGTATAACACTTAGAAAAATACCTGTCTATATAACAAAAAGAGAACCATTTATGCCACTGAGCAAACGATGGATAGTGCTCCTGTGAAATCAATGATCTAAACCAGAGGGCTTGTTTGTGTTCAATTAACTCAACCAAAACACATGACATTTTGAAAAAAGACTCCTTCCCACCAGACAGGGAAGGAGTCAATGTCCTCTATTCGCTATAGAATATAATCGTCCCCAGGGTTTCCCCGGCATCCGGGTGAGGCAGGGACAACGTGGGTGCGGCATGGGGAAAGTGGGGCTTAGGCTTCCCCAGGGCTTAAGACCATTTCCATGGGGCTAAGGGCCGCGGTATTTTCCATGCTGGGCGGGGAAAGGACCAGGTTTTCCTGGTACTCGGGAATGATTAATTCCAGGCTAAGGACGCTCTCTCCGTCCTCCAAGAGCAAGGCGTTAAGCTCCGCTTTTTGCAGGCGGCCATGTTTATCCAGCCAAAGGCCGTAACGGATATCCGTGAAATAATTGCCCAGCCAGCCGGTGCCCTCTGGCACATATTCCGCGTACCAGAGCTTTCCCTCTCGTTTGGGCTCATCTACAATGGTCCCCCCAGGCAGAAAGAGAGAGGCCGGGTCCAGCTCCGTAAAGAGGGAAGCGGAATGCTGAATATCCGGGAAGGCGTTCACCAGCCAGGTGCCGTCCTCCAGCTGCTGATACAGGGTATCCTCCACCAAATAGACATTGGCTTCTGTGCCTAGGATGCGGCCTTCAATGTGGCAATCTGGCGCAGCTTTTTCCCCGGACAAAACGAAATATTCCCGGGTTTCCCCCTGGGTGTTTAAATAGCAATTTTCCTGGAAAGTGAAGTACATTTCCTCTTGCAATTGCTGTAAGGCCAAGGAATAGTCCTCTGGATCAGGGGCTTTGCCTAAGCCCAAGGGTTTTAAGAAAAAGAGGCAAAGAAGCAAAATGGCCAAAGCGCATAAGCTGGACAAAAGCGGGTGGGCGCGAAAATAAGACATAAACAGACCTCCCAAAGCGGGTGTAGAACACTTTATGCAGTGGAAAAAAGAGTTATGCGCTTTATTGTCTTTTTCTGGCAGGGATTTTTTAAATGGCCACGAATAGTATTGGTATTGGCAAGAAAAACATAAAGCGAATGGATGTGGACCCCTTGGATCTCTGGAAGGATACGGTTGCCGCCAATGTGGGGCAAGTGTTGTTCGATGAGCAAACCATACAGGCAAAAGTCACGGAGCTAGCGAAAACCATCACTGCGGATTATTTGCGCCTGGGCGCAGAGAAATTGCTGGTGGTGGGTATTTTGCGGGGCTCCGTCCTTTTTATGAGCGATTTGATCCGCAAAATCGACCTCCCCTTGGAAATGGATTTCATGGCCGTGAGTTCTTATGGCCATGGGGCCATTAGCAGCGGCCAGGTGAAAATCAGCAAAGATATCAGTAAGGATATTCGTGGGCTCCATGTACTGCTGGTGGAGGATATTGTGGATACGGGCCGTACCTTAGCCACCTTGCGTGCCCTGTTACAGGAAAGAGAGCCCAAGAGTATCGCCATTTGCACCCTGCTGGATAAGCCTTCCCGCCGGGTTTCCCAGGTGAAGGTGGAATATACCGGCTTTACCATCCCCGATGAATTTGTGGTGGGTTATGGTTTGGATTATGCGGATCAATACCGGCACCTCCCCTATATCGGCGTGTTAAAGCCAGAGGTATATCAGCAGAAATAAAAAGAGAAAGATGAAAAAACCATAGCATGGAATAAACACAAAGGAGATGAGGCTGTATGACAGAAGAAAGAATCCCTTGGAAAGAAAGTCAGGCCTTGAGCCAACAGCTAGTCAATGAGGCAAAGCCTTATGATGAGAACACAGAGGCGGAAATGGTCGCTTGTTCTCTTTACGCCCTGATTTATGAGGGGACGGAGCTGGGCAGCCCTTGGTCTGAGCCTGCACCTCAAATCATTTATGTGGGCCGCGGCGATACGGATAGCCCCCGTCATTTTGCCAATGACACTGCTGTTTCTACGGTACGGCGTTCTTTGGCGGCGATGCTGGCTGGGATTGAGGATTTGACGCCTTTGCCTGGTTCTGACGATCCCAATGATGTGGACCGCTTCAGCAATTATCGCTTGGATGAAGCTTCGGAAGCAAAGCTTTCCCAATGGATGCGGGAAAATTTGAAGATCGCTTGCTTGAAATTGCCCGCTGCTTTGGATGAATCCACCTATTTGGGCTTGTTGGATTATGCGGCGCCGTTGTTTAATTTCCAGCTAAACCCCAATAATCTTTATGGCACCCAGGTGAAAAAATACCGTCAGCTGATGGCGGAAAAAGCGGCCGAAGCCGTTCAGGAATAAAGCCTGCTTAATGAAGAAAACATAAGCCGTCCTACCCCTTGTCAAAGGGAAAAGGACGGCTTTTTTGTTCGCCAAAAAAAGAAAAATTTTCTGCAAAAATTCACAAATTTGACCTTGACTTTCTTTGACTAATAGCATATACTAAGATCAGATAAGGTCAGAAGAAGGGAAGGATGAGCCATGTCAACATTATCCAATCAAATTGAGGCATACTTAAAAGAGTTGTTAGCCAAAACCCAAAGCGGCGTACTGGAAGTAAAGCGCAGTGATTTGGCAGATACCTTCATGTGCGTCCCTTCCCAGATCAATTATGTGCTGGGAACCCGCTTTTCTCCCCGGCAGGGGTATATGGTAGAAAGCAGGCGGGGCGGCGGCGGCTTTGTCCGCATCATTCGCCTGTTCATGGATGAGCCTAATGATCTCGCCGCTTTATTGGAAAACAACATCGCCCGCCGTGTCAGCCGGCAGGGTGGGGTGAAATTGGTGGAGCGTTTGGTGGAGGAGGAAATCCTCACCCCCAGAGAAGGCATGCTGGTGAATGCTTTAACCGGCGAAAACGCCTTGAAAGGCGCTGGGGATAGCGACGCTTTACGCAGTCAGCTCTTAAACCATATGTTGCAGCTTTTGCTTAGGGACGATTTTATCTAGCGAACATCCCTTTGCTTAAGCGGATTTCCAAACACAACAGAACTTACGCGAAAAAAAGGAGTTGAGGAAATATGTTATGTCAGCATTGTCAACAAAGGGAAGCGACCGTCCGCATGACCCGTATCGTGAACGGGATACGGCAAACCATGTACTTGTGCGAGCAATGTGCCGCTAGGCAGCAAGACGGCGGACTGGGACAATTCCTCAGTGATTTTATGGGCTTTGGCGCCCCGGCCATTGGTAGCGACCGCTTGAGCCGCTGTTTGACCAACCGGGCCAAATTAGCCTTAGCCAAGGCAGAACAAATCGCTAAGGAGCGCAAAAGCGCTTATTTGAATACCGAACATTTGTTGCTGGCCCTCTTCCAGGTGGATGGCTTAGCCAGCCGGATGTTGAAAGAATTGAACCTGAACGCCGACGTTTTGGCAGAAGCCATTGACGACGAGGCCAACCGGGGTACGGAATATCTGGGCTTGGCCCCTAGAACCAAACGTGCCATTCAGCAGGCTTTGGAAGAAAGCAGCCGCATGGGCGTAAACTTCGTGGATACGGAGCATTTGCTCTTGGGCTTGGCCGCTGAGGAGGAATCCCAGGCTGCCCACTGGCTGCTGGATATGGGCGAAGCAGACGTGCGCCGCTTAAGACAGCTGCTCATTACCATGCTGCAGCAGGCGAGAAGCAACAATGGGGAATTCGCCGCACCGGAAGGGGGAGAAAACCAGGCCGGATCGAACCCCAATAGCAAAACCCCTGTACTGGATCAGTTTGGCCGGGATTTGACAGACCAAGCTCGCCAGGGTAAACTGGACCCTGTGGTGGGCCGGAATAAGGAAATCCAGCGGGTGATCCAGATCCTCTCCCGCCGGACCAAGAATAACCCGGTCTTAATCGGTGAACCTGGCGTGGGCAAAACCGCCATTGTAGAAGGGTTGGCCCAGCTGATCGTGGAAGGCCACGTGCCCGAAACCCTCATCAACAAACGAGTGGTTTCCGTGGATATGTCCGGTATGGTGGCTGGGGCCAAATACCGGGGTGAATTCGAAGAGCGCATGAAAAAACTGGTGGAAGAGGTCAGAGCCGACCATCATGTCATCCTCTTCATCGATGAAGTCCATACCATTGTGGGGGCTGGCGCAGCGGAAGGCTCCATTGACGCTGCCAATATCCTAAAACCCACTTTGGCCAGAGGGGAATTGCAGTGCATCGGCGCTACGACCTTGAACGAATATCGGACCTCTATCGAAAAGGACTCCGCTTTGGAACGGCGTTTCCAGCCGGTCATGGTGGGAGAACCCCTGCCGGAAGACGCTTTGCAGATCTTAAGAGGGTTAAGGGACCGTTACGAAGCCCATCACCGGGTACAGATCACGGACGCGGCTTTGGAAGCAGCAGTACGGCTTTCCGCCCGTTATATTCCTGACCGTTTCCTGCCCGATAAGGCCATTGACTTGATTGATGAAGCAGCGTCCAAGACCAGGCTCATGGCCTTTACCGCGCCGCCGGATCTGAAACAGAAGGAAGAAGCTCTGGCTCAGGTCCAGAAGGAAAAGGATGCGGCCATCAATGCCCAGGAATATGAAGAGGCTGCCCGCCTTAGAGATAAGGAAAAGGCCTTGACGGAAGAAATTGAAGCCAGCCGCAAGGGTTGGAAGGGCGCTACCACTGCCCGCACCCAGGTGGTGGATAAGGAACAGATCGCGGAAGTATTGTCGGACTGGACCGGCATCCCCGTGGCCAGCTTAGACCAGGAAGAAGCAGATAAACTGCTGCATCTGGAAGAAAAGCTCCACGAACGGGTGGTGGGTCAGGAGGAAGCCGTTTCCTCCATTGCCCGGGCCATGCGCCGTGCTCGTTCCGGCTTGAAAGACGGCAAACGCCCCATCGGCAGCTTTATCTTCCTTGGCCCCACGGGCGTGGGCAAGACGGAGCTGGCCAAGGCTTTGGCCAACGCCATGTTTGGCTCAGACGACGCCATGGTGCGTATCGATATGAGCGAATATATGGAGAAATACGCCGTATCCCGCTTAGTGGGGGCGCCCCCCGGCTATGTGGGCTATGACGAAGGCGGTCAGCTGACGGAAGCGGTACGCCGGAAACCCTACAGCGTGGTGCTGCTGGATGAGATTGAAAAAGCCCATCCCGATGTGTTCAACATCCTCTTGCAGGTCTTGGACGATGGCCGCTTGACGGACAGCACCGGCCGGATGGTGGATTTCCGCAATACCATCATCATCATGACCTCCAATGTCGGGGCTACGGAAATTACCCGCAATCGCTCCATGGGCTTTGGCTCTGGAGAGGAAGAAGGGTCGCTTCCTTACAGCCACATGAAAGAGCAGATGCTGGAAGCCTTGAAAAAGGTCTTTAGACCGGAATTCCTAAACCGTGTGGATGAAACCGTGGTCTTCCATCCGCTGGAGAAAGAACAGATTTGCGCCATTGCGGGCTTGCTCTTGGCTGAGCTGGGCAAACGTATGGCACAGCAGGAATTGACGTTGACCTATGACCATGAGGTGGAAGAATACCTGGCCAAAGTGGGCTTTGATCCGGTTTACGGGGCTAGACCCCTGCGCCGGGCCATTTTGAACGAGGTGGAGGACCCCATCAGCGAAGGCATCCTGCGTAAGGATTACCAGGCTGGCGATATCATTCGCGTCCAGGTGGCAGAGGACAAATTGGCCTTTACCAAAGAAAAGCCAGGGGAAGTGGCCTTGGCTCAGCCTGAGGAAGAACAGAAGGAAGAAAAGGGTAAGGAGGAATAATCCCCCCTTGCCTTTGGAAAAACAAAAGGGCTGTTCCAGAAGGAACAGCCCTTTTCTCATGGCAGGGATGCTTACATTTTTTGGTATTGACCGTTGACCAATTTGGCCATATAACCGGGGTTGGTGGTGTTTTGCCCGTTTTCATCAAAGGTGATGACGCCGCTTTCCAAATAAGGCGCCTCGATTTCCGTATGATGCAGGGTCTCGATCAAGGCATCGTAATCTGTGGTACCATTGATGGCAATGGCCTGGCAAATGGTGAAAATGGCGGCCATTTCCAGCAACTCCTGATTATTCATATCCCGACCAGCTCTGGCCCGAAAAGCGGCGTTGAGCTTAGCAAAAATTTCATTATAGGTGATTTCCGTTTGGGAATTGCCCTCTTGTATGGTGACTTCCAGGCCGCTTTCCCCATTGCTGTTTTGGGTGACGGTGACACTGTTTTCCTCACTGGTCGCTGGGGTGTTCTTTTCCAGTAAGGGGGGAATCAGCATACCGCAGACATAGTCTAATTCCAACATTTGCGTGAGGGAGGAAACCCCAGGGGATTCAAAACTCTCCCCGCAGCAATAGAGCAAATTGGGTTCATAACGGGTGGCGGCATAAGCTTGCAGGAAAAGCTGCAAATCCGCGCCATCGCTGGCCTGGATAATGACGTCCGGCTCATTGGCAATGGTTTTCTGCACTTCCGCAGCCACAGAGGAAAGCCCCTGGGTGTAGGCAATACGGGCCACCACCTCCAGGTTGTGGGTTTTGGCCGCGGCGTCAACGGCGGCCAGCATTTCCTTCCCATAGGAGGTATCCTCATAAACTACGGCAATTTTGGCGATTTGCGCGTCCTGGGTTTGGTTCAAGGTTTTGATCTGATTAAACAGCATGTCCATTTCCATGCTGGGTGTGGGCGCAATGCGGAAAAAGCTGTCCCCAAAGTCATAGGTCGTCCCGTCTGTGAGTAAGCCGCTGGTGGCGGAACCACAGAATAAGGGCACGCCGCTTTCGGCCATGCGGTTGGCAGCGGCGGCGGTAAAATTATCCTCATAGGCGCCCACTACCGCCGTAACCCCAAGATTCACCAATTCCTCCGCGGCGCTGGCTGCATCCGCAGGATTGGAAAAGGTTTCCCCATGGACAAGCTCTACCTGGGCGTTACCATAAGCGGCAATACCATGGCTCTCGATAAAAGCCCAATCGGAATCATAGGGGTCATTGATTAAGGTGATGGCGGTTTCCCAAGCCTGCGTCAGAGAGCTACCCGCAGGCTGCAAGGTGCCCAGGTATACGGTTTCCGGCTGATAAACCTGCATATCGATTAAGGCTTGATCCTGTTGAATCTCTGTATCCGTAATGCAGGCGGATAAGGCTAGACTGGCAAGAACCAGCAAGCACAGGAAAAAGCAAGAAAGAAAACGTCGTTTCAGCACAGGCAAAAGGCCTCCGAAAGTAAATTTGACGGCCCGGCCAAAAGCAAAGGCTTGTCTTTTCTTATTATAGCGGCTCAGCAAGAAAAAGGCAATTCTTTTCCGACCAAGGGAGAATCCCTGGGCTAGAGCAGGGCGGGAAGTCATTTGGGGCAAGCTGGGGCTTCTTCCTTTGCCTGTCTGTTGGCTGATCTGGAAATTTTTCCACAAGCTCTTGACAATTTCTTCGTGTGTTGGTATAATAATCACCGTCAGCCTTGCCGACGTAGCTCAACTGGCAGAGCAGCTGATTTGTAATCAGCAGGTTGCGGGTTCGAGTCCCATCGTCGGCTCCAACGGTAGCGCCTGCTTGGTGCGCCAGGCTCAGGCAGGGCTGCCGTCAAAAATCCATATGGAGAGGTTCCCGAGTGGCCAAAGGGAGCAGACGGTACATCTGTTGGCACCGCCTTCGATGGTTCGAATCCATCCCTCTCCACCATTGCCGCGAAGACAAGTCCTTCGCGGCAGTTTTTTGTTGGTTTTGGCAACCCTTGGGCTTCCTTTGGCGCAAGGTTGACAAGAAAGAAGGGGACCGCTAAAATAAAAGAAAAGAAGGCCGCCTGGCCAAACAGGAGGAAAAGATGGGGAAATTGCTGGACCGGATCAATGAATTAGCCCAAAAAGAAAGAAACGAGGGCTTGACCCCAGCGGAAAAAGAGGAGCAGCAAAGGCTGCGCCAGGAGTATTTGGTCAATTTCCGCAGTAATTTTTTGGGCGTATTGGAAAACACCTATTTGCAGCGGCCAGACGGTAGTAAGGAGAAAATTCACCGGAAAAAAAGGCATTAGGTCATTGGGGTTCCCTTTTTCTTGTGAAAAGGGGAATTACTGCACAAAAAGGCGGGGAAAGACGCTTTTTGCCGGGATTTTCTCTTGCCTTTGCCTTGACTTCTGTTATCTCGCGTGCTATACTAATAGAGTACCCAGAAATGGGGAATATCGCGGGGTGGAGCAGCTGGCAGCTCGTCGGGCTCATAACCCGAAGGTCGGAGGTTCAAGTCCTCCCCCCGCAACCATCAAGCTGAACCAAAAAAGATATCAGCGCGAAAAGCCCAGAAGTTTCAACGACTTCCGGGCTTTTTTGCGCCCATTTTTAGAGGCGTGACAAAAAGATGCCAAAATGGACTTTGGCAAAATCAGTGGACCTGTACCTTTACCCAAGGCATTTCGAGCTACTTTTCCGAGGATTTTTCGGGAAAGTGGCTCGTTTTTGCTCTCGGCAAAATGTAGAATTTCGACCGGCGTTTTTGTTGGTATTGTCGGATAGATGTTCCAAGTACAGATACCAGCGCGTTAGCCGGCTGTGCGACGTTTCAGACGTTAAAACCGCAGGCAAGCCTCCACCCGCTCCAGGACAAAATCACGGCGTATTGGCGATGCTGGGACGCGAGAAAGCAAAGCACCCGCTGCCAGCGCAGCGGGTGGTCGTTTATCTGCTGGCTCTCAGCAGAGCATCGGTTTTTAATGTCACGCCCATCATGTCTTTGTGGGCTTCGCGGGTATCGCGGCAGAGCGGCGAGAGAAACGTCAGCGCGTTCTGAATGCGGCTCAGATCAGACGCAGAGAGTGTGTTCTCATGCAGATGGCGCAGCACCCGGCGATAGGATTCGCGGAGCTTTGCGTCCACAGACGGCTGAAAGAAATAGTTTGAAATCAGGCCGCCGATCA
>CAKRYM010000022.1 GCA_934427095.1 uncultured Bacillota bacterium
AGCTTGGGCTTTCTGATTGCTGCCAAAGGTTAACCGCAGGATAAAGAGTACGCCCACCGTGAGGACAGCGCCCACGGCCAAGCAAATCACGGCATTCTGTACAAAGCCAGCCAAAATGTAGGTTAAGAAGGACACGCCCGCCACAGTCATAGCATAGGGGAGCTGTGTGGAAACATGGGATACATGTTCGCACTGGGCGCCGGCAGAAGCCATGATGGTGGTATCGGAAATGGGGGAGATATGGTCGCCGCACACCGCCCCAGCGCAGCAAGCGGAAATACCAATAATCATGAGCTCGCTGGAAGCAGGGAAAATCGCCGTCACAATGGGGATCAAAATCCCGAAGGTGCCCCAGGAAGTACCGGTGGAGAAAGCCAACACGCAAGCCACCAGGAAAATAACAGCCGGCAGCATACGGTAGAGGCTATCGGAAGCGGTTTGCATCAGGTGATAGACATAAGCATCAGCGCCCAGCAAACCAGTCATGTTTTTCAGGCTCACGGCCATGGTCAGGATGAGGATCGGCGGTACCATGGCGATAAAGCCCTTGGGTACGCAAGCCATGGCTTGTTTCAGGTTAAGCACTCTGCGGGCCAAAAGATACAGGACAATCACCACCAGGGCAATGATCGCGCCCCAAGGCAGACCGATGAAGGCGTCGGTGTTACCGAAAGCGCCGATGAAGTCCCCGGCGTAGTCGGTGCCGCCCCAAGCATCTACCCCAAAGAAGCCGCCTACATAAATCATCCCTATGGTGCAGGTAATGATTAAGATGATGACCGGGAAGAGCAGGTCAGTTACCCGGCCCTTGGGATTGGGCTTTTCTTTTTCTTCCTCTTCTTCGTTTAAGCTAGCTAAATCTCCGTTTAGCTGGGCATTCATTTCATACAGCTTCATGGGGCCATAATCGAATTTCATCAATACCAAAGTAATGACGAAAACAAAGGTCAGCAGGGAATAGAAGTTGTAGGGAATCGCCGCTACGAAAAGCTGGATGCCGCTGATACCGGTATTCAGCCCTTCCGCTGTGGAAGAAACCGCTGCTGCCCAGGAAGAAATGGGAGCGATCATGCAAACCGGCGCTGCAGTAGCGTCAATGAGATAAGCCAGTTTTACGCGGGAAATCCGATGACTATCCGTGACCGGCCGCATGACAGAACCAACGGTGAGGCAGTTAAAATAGTCGTCAATGAAAATCAACACACCTAACACAAAGGTGGCCAAGAGCGCGCCCACATTGCTCTTGATATTTTTCGCAGCCCAACGGCCGAAAGCAGCGGAACCGCCGGCAGCATTCACCAGGGCGACGATAATGCCCAACAACACCAAGAATAGGAAGATGCCGGCATTACCCGTAATTGCTTCCACAAAGCCTTGGTTCAGCATTGTGTCCAAGGTGGCTACGGGAGCGAAATTCGCGGTGAATAAAGCGCCCACCAAAATGCCGATAAAGAGGGAAGAATAGACTTCCTTGGTAATCAAGGCCAGGGCAATGGCGATTAGCGGGGGAACGAGGGACCAGAATGTCTCTGCCATAAGAAAAACCTCCTGAAAAAATAAATCATGACTATAAGGTCAGGCGGTCATAACAGTGGCACGCTTGTCCAGGGAAAAAGAAAAACCCCGGAGCAAGCCGGGGAACTAGACAATGGGGAACACATTGCCGGATCTCTGACAGCTCTCCACTTGCGTGACAGTGCGCCGATTATTCACCGGCGCCCCAGGCGCCCTGCCGTACAGGCGACGGTAAGGCCCTTCGGCGGCTTCCCCTTTCACCCTGACCGCGCCTGCGGGATTGGGAGGGTTACTGATGTCAGCCGCACCTCTATCATGACCAGATAAGATGATACGATTCCCATTATATCCTTAGGTAGAATTTTGTCAATAGGTTTGTGAACAAAATTTGACAAAATTATGGTTTTCCAGATTTTTCCTGGGACAGCAGACAAACGGAACGGACAAAACCACCGATGGTGCGCAGGAAGTTTTTGTCCTCTTGTTTGCAGGCTTGATCAATGGCTATAGCCTCTTTGGTTTTTTCTCTGACCAAGGCTTCCAATGCTTTGGGGCTTGCTTCCGCAAACCTTTCTTTACTGGGCTTGGTGAAACGGCTGGTATAATATCCTGCATGTAGAAAAACCGGCGGATTCAGCAGGCTAATGGTAAACATGCCATTACTGGCTTTGACGTCATACACCTCTATACCCTGGGCGGTGGCTTCGGCGATCAAAAGATGGAAAATCGTCGTCTGGCCGGTTTTTTGATACCGTTTCAGGGTCATGGGCGTAACCACTTCCCCAATCCGTTGCAGCTTTTGCGGCATACTGTTCTTGCCCCTGAGAATATGCCCCACATGCCAGGCATAATCATGCCAATGCCAGCGCACCATACCAGAGCAGGCCCAGGCCAAGGCGGGCTTGTGACTAAGAAATACTTTTTGGCGAAAAGGATGATGGATGCCAAAGCGGAGCAGCACCCGGCTGTCCCCAGCCAGAGCGGCAGCCTTTTCATTGGCGCAAAGACAAATATAGGTCATGTTTCCTCCAAAAGATAGAAGCAGATCTTAAACAACTCTTAAACAGGTGATTGCATTTCCCTGTAGAATGCATATAATGCAAAATAAATAGTAAGCGCGAGAGGAGAACATTTATGCTACGGCGGCTATACCGCATAATGCAGGATTTCTTTCAAGGCATGGGCCGCTTGAATCTCAGTACTTATGCTGCGGCCGGGGCTTTTTATATCTTTCTTTCCTTAGTCCCCTTGGCTTTGCTGATTTGTAGTATACTTCCCTATACGCCCTTAACCAAAACCATGTTATTGGATTGGTTGGGCAATTTGTTGCCAGATTATTTTGGTTATTTTCTGGAAACCATTTTGAATTTGGTCTATTCCCGTTCCACGGCGGTGCTTTCCCTTTCTTTGCTGGTCACCATTTGGTCCGCCTCCAAGGCATTGTCCTCAGTGATGCAAGGGTTAGGTCAGGTAACCCGCGATCCCCTAGGGCGTCGGTATTTCCGTCGCCGGCTTTGGGCCTGCGTTTGGACCCTGATTTTCCTTCTTTCTTTGGTGTTGACTGCTTCTTTGCTGGTTTTCGGCCAAAAGTGGATTCCCCATGGAGAATGGATTAATCGAACGGTAGACACCTTGCTGCGGCTGCGCTTTTTGGTAATGTTCCCGGCGTTGACTATCGTCTTTCTGATTATTTACCGTTGGTTCATCACCCGGCGCTTACCGTTTGGCTCTTTGCTGCCCGGGGCCATGTTTGCCAGTGGCGCTTGGCTGGTCTTTTCCTTTTTCTTTGCCATTTATGTGTCGGATTTCGGGGATTATAGCCTTTATGGCAGTATGGCTGCGGTGGTGGTTGCCATGCTTTGGATGTATTACTGCCTCTATTTGGTCTTGATTGGGCAGTATTTGAATGTGTTCCTGTTACGCCGCCGGCGCATGAAATGGTTTTTCCAAGGGAAAGAAAATGCCGAACGAGCCAGAAGAAAACGGAAAGCAGCCTTAGCGGCAGACTTAACCCCTGAGGGGGCTAGCGGCATAGGGTTAAGAGAGGAAAGACAAAAGCCGGGTCAGCCCCACGTTGACAAAACCCAGGAGGAAGCCTAAGCCTCCCCCTAACCAAACAATGGCTTTTAATTCCTTTTGGGTTACTTCCAGGAGCAGTTTTTCTAATTCCAGCAAATCATATGCGCATATCCGCTCTTCTACCACAGTGCCTAAATCCACGGCGCAAAGAAGTTTTGGCAAAAGGGCGGGTATGCTTTTTTGATATTGGCAAAGCAAAGCCTCTTCCCATTGAGGGAACTGCTCCCCATCTTGGGCCAGTAGATGGGAAACAGGCGTGTTAAGCAATTGTTCCCCTTCTTGTTTGGTTAAGGTATAGAGAAATTCCGGCCCCTTTTCCCGGAAAAGCTGTTGCAGTTCCCGGCTTAAATGTTCGCCAATGTTAGAAGCCAAATCCCCAGTCATGGCCAGCAGGAATTTCCCCTGAATCCGGTTACGGATATGCTGGGTAATGCCTTGGGCAAACAGCAGGCGGTTTGGCTCGCTGGCCAGTTTTTCCCCTAAGGTTTGGCTTATGCTTTGGCAAAGGGTTTCCTGTAGTTGAGCTTGCTGGTCTAGGGAAAGGATGCTTTCCAAAGCTTGTCCTAAGGGCCTTTCATCCTGTTGGTAATGGTCCCAGGTTTGCCGTAAAGCTTGCCGCAATTTGTCATACATGCTTTCATTGAGCAGCGCTGCTTCTAACACCGCTGGGGTCAAAAGCTCCTGACTGACAATACGGCCGATGGATTTGGCCAGGGTATTCCTTTCTTTGGGGATTAAGCCCGGCGTCAACGGGATATGCCAGCCAAAGAGAAATTTGGGCGTTAGGGGCCGAAAAAGCATACGGATGGCGATTTCATTGGTCAAGGCCCCGATCACACAGCCCGTAAGGGGAGCCGCAATCCAAAGCGGGTCTATACTGCACACCTTCTTTCTGGGACATTTTGTCCGATTATAGCATGTAAGGTCGCGGATTGGCAAGAATACTTAGCCGCTTGTCAGAAACGAGCAAGCATGGTATGATAAATAATCATGGGATGAAAAAAAGGAGAAAAGAGGAGAACGTTTATGGATAGCGCCCAGGCTTATGCCAAGGTTAAGGCTGTTTTGGCCCAATATGAACTGAAATTTGAGGAAACCGAGCCTTTTTCCGGTTCCTCTACCGCTTCTTTTTTCTGGCTGTATCCAGAGGATGAGCATTTGAGCATGACCATTGATGTGAAAACAGACGGCTCTATCCGTTTAATGTTGGTGTTGAGCCAGTTAATGCCCTCTGTGGACAAGGAAAGTTTGGCCGTTGCCTTATCGGGATATGAAGATTTATGTGATTTTGATGAGCCGATTTGGCCCGATCCTTTGCGGTTGGTGGGTTT
This sequence comes from uncultured Bacillota bacterium, assembly GCA_934427095.1. Taxonomy (GTDB): domain Bacteria; phylum Bacillota; class Dehalobacteriia; order UBA4068; family UBA4068; genus RGIG3155. Next base: position 4,926 of record CAKRYM010000022.1, read on the forward strand.
ACCCTTGACCATCAGCGGGGAAGAGATGGAACGGGCTTTCCCTATTTTCTTGGATTTTGTTTGCGATTTCGTGGATTTTTTGGCCAGCGGCGCCTTGGACGAATACCTGCTGGCTTAAGGCTCATTTCCTATTTTCTGCAAAAAGAAACGATTCATGCGTCCCCAAAAGGGGCGCATTTTTCATAGGCAAATGCCCATAAAAAGAAAAGGAACAGCTAAGCGCTTTGCTTATCTGTTCCTGGTGGGCCCTCAGGGACTCGAACCCTAGACCGTCCGGTTATGAGCCGGATGCTCTAACCAACTGAGCTAAGGGCCCTGACTTGTATGGTTCATTATACTCCTTTGGGGAATCTCCGTCAAGCAAGGATTTCCCTTTGTCTGGCCCTATTCTTCCCGGAAGGTAATGTGGCCGTCCTCAATTTTTTCCACCATGGCCAGGGCTTTGACTGGGCAGCCGTATTTAGCCAGCTTTTGGCGGCCATGCTGAAAGCATTTTTCAATGATGACGCCGATGCCTAAAATTTCCGCCTTGGCTTGGCGCAAAATTTCGCATAAGCCGGAAGCTGCTTCCCCATGGGCGAGGAAATCGTCAATAATCAGCACCTTGTCTTGGGGAGAAAGATATTTTTTCGCCACGCGAGCCGTACTGACCGTACCTTTGGTGAAGCTTTTCACCTGGGCGCTGTAATATTCCTCCACCATAGTGTTGGGCGCTGCTTTTTTGGCAAAAACAACAGGAATATTGCCAAAGCAAACGGCTGTGGCCACTGCCGCAGGGATACCGGAGGATTCGATGGTCAGGATTTTGGTGGGATGCAGGGAATGAAATTCCCGATAGAACTCTTGCCCCATTTCCATCATAAAGGCAGTATCAATCTGATGATTGATAAAGGAATCCACCTTAATCACTTCCGTACCCAAAGCAAGTCCGTCCGTAAGAATCTTTTCCTGTAATTTTTTCATGTGCCGCATCCTCTCTAGGGGTGTTGTGTTGCCTTAATTCTCCGTATTTTCTGGGGGTAGGGCTACGGTTAGGGCATTGCCGCAATTGGGGCAAAAGTGATGATTGGGCTGTACAGGTTCACCACAGTTTGGGCAATTGGCTTGAATATCCGTTTCCATGGACTGGTCGGCGGTTTCGCTGTTTTCTGCTTCCCGATTTTTGGCGGCTTCATGAATATCCTCGATTTTTTGCTGAAACTCCGCAATTTTCTCATTGGATAGGGCGATATTTTGGCAATGGTTCAGCACGGTCTGGCAAAAGTTTTGCTCCCCTTCGGTGTATTGCTCCCAGACACATTGGCCGATACGACTTTTGAGGAGGAGAATCACCCGCTCTTCGTCATTGATGGCGTTTTTTAGCTTGGTGATTTCCAGCAAATCTTTGGCGCCGCTTTTGGCGTTATTGGTAAACATATTCCATTTGTTTTTAAATTTCATGGGGCCTCCTTGCTGGAGCATTCATTTTCCCTTATTATAGCGCAGATCTTGCCGTATTTCAACCTTTTCTCCCAGCGCAGCATAGGGTTTCTTGCAAGAAAAAAGCGGAGCGTAAAGCTCCGCTTTTTTGACGAAAGGCAATTATTCTTCCGGCACCAGCAAGCCGTAGTCCCGGTCTTTGCGGTGATAGATCACGTTTACCGCATTGTTTTCCTCTGCGTTTAGGAAGACATAGAAGCTATGACCAATGAGATTCATTTGCATCACAGCCTCTTCTACGGACATGGGCTTGGTAGAATAGGTCTTGGTTCGGACAGGGGCGTCATCCTCCTGCCAAGCGGGGATGATTTCCGGCGTGGGCTTAGCCCCGCGGCTCCGCTTAATCAAACGATCCCGATATTTATGCAGCTGGCTTTCCAGCTTATCCATAACCAGGTCGATGCAGGCATACATATCGTAGCCTTCTTCCTCGCCCCGGATGATGATGCCGTTATAGGGGATGGTGATTTCTAAACGCTGCCGATCCCGTTCACACCGCATGGTGACAGTTGCGTCGCTTTCACCAATGACTTTGTCCAGTTTAGACAGGCGTTTTTTGGTGTATTCCTTCATTGCATCGGTGATTTCGATATTTCTTCCCTTAAACGTTACCTTCATGAACATCACCTCTTCCAAAATATTGAAATGCCATGTTAAACATATTCACCAATACCAAGAAAAATCCTGCTGAAAAGGGGAAATGCATATATATGAAATTTTTTGCTAGGAACAGGGGTTCGCCGATTTGTGTGGAATTACAAAATAGTTATGGCTATTCTGTTGAACCATGCTGGCTGCTCATTTTTTTTGCAGAAATAAGCAGCTGGAAGAGATTTGTATTGAGGAGGATACTGCATGCTGATTCGCACTGTAAACCTGGGTAAGGTTTATAAAAACGGCATTGTTGCACTGTCTGACATCAACATTTCTGTGGATTATGGAGAATTCGTTTTTCTCACTGGGGCTTCCGGCGCTGGGAAATCCACTTTAATTCGCCTGCTTTTCCGAGAAGAAATGCCTTCTGCTGGACAAATCCTGATTGGCGATCGTTCTGTGGTCAGACTAACCATGTCGGAAATCACCCGCTTAAGACGAAACACCGGCGTCGTGTTCCAGGATTTCCGCTTAATGGAAAAAGGCACGGTTTTTGATAATGTCGCTTTTGCCTTAAAAGCCGTGGAACGCCCTTGGCCGGAGATTCAACGGCGCGTGCCTGCGGTTTTGGAGCGAGTCGGTTTGCAAGGCCGGGAAAAGGATAATGTTATGCACTTATCCGGTGGCGAACAGCAACGTGTGGCTGTAGCCCGTGCCATCATCAATAACCCCATTATTCTGTTTGCAGACGAACCTACGGGGGATTTGGACCCTAAGACCAGCGATGAGCTGATGCAGCTTTTCTTGGATATTAATGGGGAAGGCACCACGGTGGTCATGGCCACCCATGAACAGCGTATTGTGGACAAGCTGCAAAAACGCGTGATTACTTTGGAAAAAGGCCGGGTTATCGGCGACTGTGTGGGAGGGTGGCAACTGTGAAATTCAGCAGCTTTCGTTATGTAGGACCCCAATGCTTTAAATCCATGCGTTACAATGGCTGGATGACCCTAGCCACGCTGATTACCATTACCATTGCCATGTTCCTCTTTGGCTTTTTCTGCGCCATTTTGGTGAATGTCCAGGCCAATCTGGATTCGGTGGAGCAGGATGTACGCATTCTGGTTTATGTGGACTATAGCGCTACCGCCCAGGATCAGGAAGCCCTCCGCGAGGAACTGGGCTGGATTAACGGCGTACAATCCGTGGAGTTTGTGTCCAAGGAGGACGCTCTCCGGGATATGGAAGAACGCTACGGGGATGAGGATTTGTTGGAATCTTTGGGCGGGGTGAATCCCTTGCCGGATATGTTTTCCTTGACCGCCAGCGAACCTAGCTTAGTGGATAGTATTGCGGAAGCAGCAGGGAAAATGGACAATGTCTTTGAAGTCCGCTACGGCGAGGACACGGTTTCTCAGCTCTTCTCCTTTACCAGCACCTTGAAGAAATTCGGCTTCATTGTCATGGGGCTGTTGGCTGTTTGCGCTGTGGTGCTGATTTCTTTGGCCATTCGCTTGACCATTCAGAACCGGAAAAAAGAAATCATGGTCATGAAGTGGGTCGGGGCAACGGAATCCTTTATTCGCTGGCCTTTCCTCTTAGAAGGGATGATTTTGGGCTTTGGCGGCTCTTTACTCGCTTTGGCTTTGCTTTTACCCTTGTATGACCGGGCCGCGGTTTATGTAGGGATGAATGTGGGCTTTTTGGAAATTTTGCCTTTGTCCCAGGTCTGGTTGCCTGCAACGGCAGTGATGCTGCTTTCTGGTTTGCTGTTGGGTATTATCGGCAGTATGTTGCCCTTGGCTCGTTTTATGGATGTATAAGGTTAAACAAGGAGGGTATAAATGGAACGAATCTTTTTTGCAAAAAAGCGCTGGTTGGGTATATTGATTCTTGGCTTTGCCATACTGTTACTAGGCTTAAGTAGCCCCGCCTTGGCCACGGAAGCTTCCGGAGGTACTGAGGAAGAGGAAATGAGCCTGGAGGATTACCGGGAACAGCAGAAAGAATTGGAAATCAAAAAAGAACAGCTGGGCGATCAGATCGACAATTTAGAAGGGCAGATCGACAGCTATGAGCTGGAAGTATACCGGCTGGAAGATGAGATGAGTATTTTGCAGGAGCAAATCCTGTTGTCTGAGGATGCCATCACCACCGCTGAGGATTTGGTGGAACAATACCAGGTGGAGTTGGAGGATGCTCAGGCTAGACTTTTGGAACGGCAGGAGCTCTTGTCCCAGCGTTTGGTCAGCCTTTATGTGTATGGGGATGTGAACATTTGGGACGTCTTGACCGGCACCAGCAGCTTCCGGGATTTTCTCAGCGTTTTTGATATGACTAGCTTCATCATGGATCAGGATGAGGTTTTGCTGAACCAAGTGAAGGAAGAAACCGCCAATATTGAAGAATTAAAATCTGCGGCAGAGGATGCTTTGGCGGAACAGGAAAGAGTGCAGGGCCAGTTACTGGATCAAAAAAATGAGCTGAATCAAAAGCAGAGCGAATATTACGGCTTGATTGATCAGACCAATGTCAGCTTGGCTGAGCTGGACGCTATTTATGAGGAAACAGAGGCTGCTGCCGCGGCAGTGACGGATATCATCCGCAAATTGTTGGCCAGCTCTGACTCCACCATTTCCTTTGGCGGCGTTTTCATCTGGCCTCTGCCCAGCTCCTGGACGTATATCAGTTCTGAATACGGTTATCGTACCCATCCTATTTATGGGAACTATCGTTTCCATAGCGGTATTGATATCCCGGCTAATGCCGGCACCAATATTTATGCTGCCGCAGATGGACAAGTCATCCTGGCGGAGTACTTAAGCGGTTATGGCAACACCATTATGGTGGACCATGGGGACGGGATCGTCACCCTTTACGGACATATGAGCGGCTACGGTGATTTTGGCGTAGGCGAATATGTGGTGGCCGGAGATACCATTGGTTATGTGGGCACCACCGGCGCTTCCACTGGGAATCACCTGCATTTTGAGGTGCGCCTGAACGGTACGGCAACTAGCCCCTGGGATTATTTGAATTAAGGTCCTAACCGTAGGAATAAACCAAAGGAAAAGGTTCTGTTGATGAGAGAAGGAAAATCCGCAGGGCGCTGGCTCCTGCTATTGATGAGCATCATCGGTTTGGTTAGCCTTTCTTCCCCTGCTTGGGCCGGGGAAACAGAGGAGGGGAATTCCCCTTCTTCTATTGCGGAGGTAGCTCAGCTGGCCCATTCCGTGATTACCGCTCAGATTGAACAGTATTACGATCATTATTTCTATTATTACACCGCAGAAGAATATCAGATGATGATTGAAGATTATGAGGGTAGCTTTGGCGGTGTGGGCATTTCCATGACCAATAATGAGGATGGCAATGCCGAAGTAGTGACGGTGATTGACGATACTCCTGCTGCCCAGACGGGGATTGACGTGGGGGATGTGATTGAAACCGTGGACGGGGAAAATGCCTTGGGCTGGACTACGGATTTGGTCGCTTCCAAAATCCGCGGCGAGTTGGGCACCAGCGTTACCATTGGCTTTCGCCGGGAAAGCGGTGACTACTATGAGGTGACTTTGACCAGGGAAACCATTGTTTCCCCCTCTGTGGAAGGGAAAATTTTGGAGGAATTACCCCATACCGCTTATATCAGCCTCTATGATTTTACAGAGCAGACGCCGGATGAATTCAAAGCCTTGTTTGACGAATTGGCAGCAGAATGCGGCGGAATTGAGAATTTGGTCATTGACCTTAGGTCCAATGGGGGCGGTAGCTTCTGGGCTTCCTTAAATATTGCCAATTTCTTTGTGCCGGAGAATCAACTGCTGGTCCGGGAAAAAACCAAGGATGGCAGCGTTCCTTATCGTAGTGTCAATGGGGAGCTTTCTGAAGTAAAGTTAGCCCTGCTTGTCAATGAATATTCCGCCTCTGCTTCCGAGGTTTTGGCCGGCGCTTTGCGGGATGAGGCTGGGGCTGTGTTAATCGGTACCCGTACCTTTGGTAAAGGGATTACCCAGGCCATGGTTCTGCTTTCTTCTGGCTCTGGCTTGCGTTACACCAATGGCCGGTATTATACTCCGGCGGACGTGGACTTGCACGGGGTCGGGTTGGCGGCGGATATCGAAATCCCCCTGACAGAGACGGAAACCTATGAGACCTATTGGTCCACGGACCCGACTGTCAGTAAGCATATCCAGGCGGCTCTGGACTATTTTGCCCAATAAGGCCTAAGGAGGAAAGACCATGGACGAAAGAGAGATTTTTTCCCATGTGGATCATACCTTGCTCAAGCCGGATTGCTCGTTTCAGGCCATCCGTTGGCTTTGCCAAGAGGCGGAGGAATATGGTGCAGCTTCGGTTTGCATTCCTTCTTCTTATGTGAGCCAAGCCAGAGAATGTTTTCCGGACTTGCGTATCGGCACGGTGATTGGCTTTCCTTGGGGGTATTGCCCCCCGGCCGTGAAAGTTTACGCTGCCCGCCGGGCTGTTTTAGACGGCGCTGATGAGCTGGACACGGTCATTGATTTAGGCGCAGTTAAGGATAGGGCTTATCATAAGATTAGAAGCGAGCTTTGCGCCTTGCGGGAGGCGGCGCCGGAATCCACCATTAAGGTGATTGTGGAAACCTGCTGGCTCACCCGGGAGGAAAAGGAGGATATTTGCAAAGTTATCCTCTCCACGGACATGGATTATTTGAAAACCTCCACAGGATTTGGCCCAGCCGGGGCAGATTTGGCGGATGTAGCTTTGTTCCGGCAATTGCTGGGCAAGGAATTGAAGATTAAGGCTGCTGGCGGTATTCGAACTAAGGAGCAAATGGAGGCCTTTTTGGCTGCTGGTTGCGACCGCATCGGTTCCAGCAATGGGGTAAAAGCCCTGTTCGCAGGGAAACAACAGCAGGAAGATGAGAAATAAGCGAATAGATAAAGAAAAACCAGCTTTGTTCAAACAAAGCTGGTTTTTTGTGCTTATTTCAACATGACTACTGCGGCTAAAGCGCCTCTGGCTTCCCCCTGTATCCGGTGAGAGAAAAAGACATCAGCATGGCAAATGGTGCAAAGGCCGCCTACGGCGATATTTTTTTCCGGCAGGCCGGCGCGCTCCAAAAGGATACGGTTTGTGCGCCACATATCTGCCAGGTATTTGCCGTTTTCCTTGGGGTCTGTCCGCACGGTGGAAGCGTCCACCTGGCGAAAAGCTTGGGCGGTTTCTGCATCCACCTGATAGCAGCAAGGACCAGCGCTGGGCCCAATGGCTGCGTAAATATGCTCAGCCTTGGCCCCCAAAGAAAGGAGCTTTTCTACGGTGACCTTAGCCATGCCAGATACGGTGCCCCGCCAGCCGGAATGGGAAGTGGCGGCGATGTTTTTATCTGCGGCAAAAAAGAGCAGGGGCGTGCAGTCTGCGTACATGGTAACCAAGGGCAGCTGCTTTTCTTGGGTATACAAACCGTCGACATCCGTATATCCTCGTTCCAGAAAATAGCCCTTGCCAGCGTCAGTAGCTTTTGCTTCCCGCAAATTCGTGGTATGGGTTTGCTGGCTAAGTACGGTGCGTTCTGCGCTAAAGCCTGTAGCCTGGGCAAAACGGCGTAGGTTTTCTAAGAGAGCTTCGGGGTCATCCCCCCGGCTGATGCCCAGATTCAGCTGGCTGTAGCAGCCTTGGCTTACGCCGCCGATACGGCTAGAAAAGACGCCTAAGAAACGATCCCGAAAAGGGTCGAACAAAGGAAATTCATAAAACAGCAAGCCATCTTTTTCTACCGGGCGGATTTGGTCAGTGGCAGGATAACGCATACCCATTACCTCCTCAGGAATTCTGTTTCTATTTTACGGGATATCCCATAAAAACACAAGAGCATATTCTCGATTGGGTAGGAATAGAATGTGCCATGAGAAAAACAACAGCTTATCTAATTTTATGGGGATGTATTTTTCTCCTGGCAGGCAGTTTATTGCTTCATGGCCAACCAGGAAAGGAAGAAGGCCTAGCCGCCGGGGAAGTGGCGGCGGATGGGCCCATTATTGCCTTAACCTTTGACGACGGTCCCAGCGACTATACCATTGAGCTGGCCCAAGGCTTGGCAGACCGTGGGGTTAAAGCAACCTTCTTTGTCCTGGGGCAGCAGGTAGAAAAATACCCTGAGGAAACCGCTCTTCTGGCGGAGCTGGGGCATCAAATTGGTTCCCATGGTTATGATCATAGCGCGTCTTTTACCGTGCTTTCGGATCAAGCATTAGCAGACCAGCTGGATCAAACCATTGCGGCAGTGGAGGAGGCTGCCGGAGTGGAACCTGTGTATGTACGCCCCCCTTATGGCTCCATCAATAAACGGACGGCGCAGAAAATTCCCCAGCCTTTGATGCTTTGGACATTAGATACTCGAGATTGGGCTACCCAGGACGCAGATTCCGTGCGGGAATCTATTTTGTCTCAGGCCAAAGACGGCAGCGTGGTCATTCTCCATGACGGCTATCCCACTACCGTGGAAGGGGTCTTGGAAGCAGTGGATACCTTGCTGGCAGAAGGGTGGCAGTTTGTTACCTTGGAGGAGTATTATGCCAAACAGGGCATGACGCCGGAACCGGGCCAGGTTTACCGGGGAACCGCCTTGGCGGATATCAATTAAGAAAAACGCCCAGGCCCAGACCTGAGCCATAATACGTTTGACCAGAGAAAAGGACGGTATGGCTTTCGCCATGCCGTCCTTTTCGGCTTATTGCGCACTGTCCTCTGTTGACAAGGCAGTGCTTTCCCTTGTCTGTTCTTGTTCTGACGGTGCGGACCTTTCCGAACCACTGCCTTCTTCTGGTGAGGAGTGTCTATCCATGCCACCATTTTCTGGCGCGGTCAGTGTTTCCGCCTCGTCGCTTTGTTCTGGGAAAGCGCTGCCCGGGCTACTATCATCTTTGCGATCGCCGCCAAACCCGCCTTTGCCCATGTTCTGC
>CAKRYM010000023.1 GCA_934427095.1 uncultured Bacillota bacterium
AACGCCCTTGACGGAGTTGTAGACTTCATCGCAAACGTAGGTGAAGTAACCAGGTACGTAAGCGTCGGTGTAAGAGGTAGCACCGTCGAAGTCAGCAACGTCTTCGTAAGCATACGTAGCGAAGTCGCTGTTGTCCAGGCTGTACAGGGAGTAACGATTCTGATCTTCCATCAGAACTTCGGTCTTTTTGCCGTCCAGATAGACATAGCTGCCGCTGATCTTGCTGATTTCAGCAGATTTCACGGGGTAGACCAAGAACAGGTTGATGTCGTAATCTTCTTCTTCACCGACCAAGCCAGCGAAGTAGAGGACGTCGCCGTCTGCCAAGTCAGCAGCGGGGATGAATTTGTTGTTTTCCATGTCGTAGAACAACTGGAATTCGATTTCATCGTCTTCATCGTAGTATTTGAAGGAGCCATCCAGATATTTCATGCGGCCGCCGACAACGTCTTTCATGTTGATCTTTTCGGTCTTCACTTCGTCCACGATGCCCCAAGAACGATTCATGAAATCTTCATAACCGTAGATGTAGTAGATTTCGCCGTCTTCATTGGTGTAAACCAAAGCGGTGTCTACATCGTTTTCACCACTGTGGGGGCTCCAATCGCCAAGATAATGATCATTGATGAAGTCTTTAGCTTTGTAATCGGAAGCGTCGTAGTCCATCAGTTCGGAATCAGAGGTCACTTCGATGAAGAGGATTTCCCATTCATCTTCGTCGTCGTTCCAACGAATCAGGGCATCGCCGTCGTTACCAGCCAAGGTAACCAAGTCAGCGCCGTAGATGTAGTAGTTGGAAGCAACTTCCAGATTGGAGATGTCATCCCAGTAATCATCGTTACCATTACCATTCTCGTTATAATAGTCACCATAGAAGGTCAGTTCGCCGTCTTCCAAGCTCCAAGCAGCGCCTTCCTTCAGGTTTTCTTCGTTTTCATTACGACCGTCATTGCCGAAGATCAGCCCAACGTAGGCGGGATAGCAGTCAAAGACTTCGCTCAGCATGGTGCCGTTCTGGGTTTCGCCATTGTCTTCGTTGGTGTACAAAGCGCTGTAGGTGTAACCATCGGGATCAACGTAATTGTCGTTGATGGCGGAGATCACGCCGGACAGGGAGTTGTTACCAACATAGGTGACCATGAATTCGTCCAGAGTGTTGTCAGCCATGACAGCCATATCGGCACGGTTGATCGCCTTAGGACCAACATAGTCAGTGTACTTGGTCAGACCCATTTTCACAGCTTTGTTGCTGTAGTCAGCGGGCCAAACGCCAGGCAGGTTGTCATCGTAGCCCAGAGCACGCAGGATAACGGTGGCAAATTCCTGATAAGTAACAGTGCTGGTAGGAGCAAAGACCAAAGAAGTGGTGGAAACACCCTTCATCAGACCCAGCTCATAGCAGAGGTTGATGTAACCTTCGGACCAACGGCCTTCAGCGATGTCGCCGAAAGAAGATCTGAAAGATGCATACAGATCAACAGCATCTTCGTTGCCGCTCAGGTAAACAGCGATTTTAGCCAGCTGTTCACGGGTGAAGTAGGTGTCGCCAGCGTAGGCGCCGCCCCAACCATTCATACCGTCAATTACGCCGAGAGCAGTCAAGCGGTAGATAGCTACCTGCTGCTCTTCAGTCAATTTGGCGACGTCGGTATAATCCGGGATCTCGTTGTCGTTCCAGGTTACTGCGGAAGCAGTAGCTGCAAACGCGAAGACCATGACCATCGCCAGAAGAACAACAATCAATTTCTTCATTGCTTTTTCCTCCTAATTGGATTTCAGTGAATTAACCGGCCAGCGTTTATACGTTCCGGTTCTTCGTTCATTCCCTCTGTACTAGCCTACAGATTTCCTGAACGGAATACCTCTTTGCCAAGTTCATTTCCAGTTTCCGTCGGGTGCCGGGCGCCATCGCGAGTCATCCCAGCCATTTTCTTTCGAAACTATGGCCAAAAACGGCCGCACGGGAAAAACCCGTGATCAACATCTGCCATGTCCACAGCAGATAGCGCACCCACCCGTTCATCCATGGTGGACAGTCACTTCTGAACGGGGATAGCCAGTAAACAGGTGAAACCCCTTAAGGCGTTAGGCCCGTTTACTGGTTCTCAATATAAATACAACACCCTTGCCGAATTTCTTGCAAAAAAAATGAAAAAATTTTTCACATTCCCGAAAAAAATAGCCAAGCCCTACGTTTACTTGGGTTTTACCCAAATTCTTTTTCCCCGCCGGACAAAAAGAAAAAGACTTATTATAATTATGAAGAAATACAAAAGCCACCGCTTTTTAAGCGGTGGCCAATGGCAATCCTTAATAAAAACCATCATTTCATTTGCAGCTTTAAGAAAATAGGACTCACTACCGTGGTGACAATCACCATCAGAATGGTTGCAGAAAGGATCTCCGGATTCACCAGCCCAGCGTTCACCCCTTTATCCGCCACCACCAGTGCAACTTCACCCCGGCATACCATGCCAATCCCAATGCTCAAGGCATCTTTATTGTTAAAGCCGCCTAATTTGGCGCCAAGGCTCCCCCCTACCAACTTACTGACAATGGCCACCAGGGTCAAGAGCAGCGCAAACAGCAACATATCCCCACCAACGCCGCTTAAATCCGTCTTAATACCAATATTGGCGAAAAAGATGGGCGCGAAAATCGCATAAGACAGCACCGTCATCTTTTGGGCGATATACCCCTTGCTCCGGCAGTTGCAGAGAATCAAGCCGGCAAAATACGCGCCGGTAATATCCGCTACCCCAAACCATTCTTCCGCCACATAAGACAAAAGCAAGCAAAAGGCAAAGCTCACAATGGTGGTGCGGTGTTTATACTCATTAAAGGGGAATAGCCGGGAAAAATGATAAATCACAAAGGCCACCACACCCAGGAAAACAAAGAATAGCCCAATACCACCCAGGGTCCTACCAATGCTCACCCCTTCTGTGCTGAAGCTGGAAAGCAAAGTCAAGGCAATAATGCCCAGCACATCGTCGATAATGGCAGCGCCTAAAATAGAGGTGCCCATGCGCCCCTCAAATTTGCCCATTTCCCGCAAAGCTTCCACCGTAATACTGACAGAAGTAGCCATGAGGATAACCCCAATAAAGCCCGCTTTGAGCAACATATATTCTTCGCCACTCCCCTGGAAAAAGAGCAAGTAAAGGCCCATGCCCATCAATAAGGGGACAATTACGCCGCAAACAGCGATCAGCATAGCGGCCATGCCGCATTTTTTCAGTTCCCGCAAATCTGTATCCAGCCCGGCGATAAACATCAAAATAATGACCCCAATTTCCGAGGACACCGTGAGGAATTCCGCCTCGTGCACCACGCCTAAGCAACAGGGGCCGATGATAATGCCCGCCAAAAGCGCCCCTACCACCTGGGGCATATGTACTTTTTCTGAGGTCAGCCCAAGAATCTTTGTAGACAAGAGAATGACCGCAATCCATAACAGCAAAGAGTAATCCATATTTCCTCTCCTTTGGAAAAGCCCTGCTTTCCCTTTTGTTTTCTCCTTTTTTGTACCCCTATCATAGCATCGGCTTTTGGGAATAGCAATTTAAAAGTTTATTCGGTTTAATAAAAATATTCACACAATTCCAACAAAAAACCGTCCTTAGCCCGAGGGCTAAGGACGGAAATAGACGCCTATCAGCAAAAATGCCGGCTTACCGCAGTTCAAAATCTACCGCGCCATGTTTACAAATGGGGCAAATGAAATCCGGCGGCAACTCTTCCCCTTCATACACATACCCGCAAATGCGGCAAACCCACTGTTTCTTCTCCCCGCTTTTCGGTACGGGTTTGGGCTTTACCTCATTTTGATAATAGGTATAGGTCATGGTGGGAATTTGGTTAAAAACCTGCGCCTGCTCCATGGATACCACAAATAGGCTGTGGGTACCCATGTCAATCTGCTGCCGTACCGTGCAGCTCATGGCCGCATTGGTATATTCCGGCAAATAGGCAATCCCATTGGCCGCGCGGGTAATGGTTTTTTCTTCGGCAAATTTATTGGTATTCCGGCCGCTGGCAAAACCAAAACGCTGAAACAGGGAAAAAGGAGCCGTTTGATTTAATACGGACAGATTTAATTCCCCGGTTTTCTGAATCATGTCATGGGTATAGTTCTGCTTATTTACCCCTACCAGCAACCGAATCGGGTCAGAAGTAATCTGTGCTACGGTATTAATGATGCAGCCATTATCCTTTAATCCATCTGCTGCGGTAAGCACATATAAACCATAGCCAATTTGAAATAATGCCTTGGTATCCATGGGGTTTACCCTCCATTTTCTTTTTCTAGGGCTTATGCCGCCTCTGTGCCTAGTATAGCATATGTTTCAAGATTTATCAGTAATTATTCTTGATAATTTTCAAAACTTTTCTGCGTACTGCTTTCTTCTGCACCAGACATTAAACCAAGCTGTGCCAGCTTGTTCATCATGCTTTCGCCCCCCAGTACCCAGATCAAATCCCCGGCATTGATCTGCATATCCACCGGCGGGTCCATCACCGGATAATTATCCTTCTGCAACCCTAAAAGCAGGCAGTCCATTTTCTGGCGAATACCAGAATCCCGCACCGTACGGTTGACAAAAGGTGCGTCCGCTGTGGTTTTTACCGCACAGCAATACAAGGCCTTGTCGTTTTCCTCTTCCTCCAGAGCCACGAAACGCCGGAGCGTCATGCCTGGTTGCTCGGCTTCCACTTGCAAAGCCTGCCAGAAAATCTTCAACACCTTTTCTGGAGCCAATACCCAAACCCGATCCCCAGTAGAAATTTCCTGTTCACTGCCAGGCATCAACTGGATCTTTTTGCCATGCTGAATGCGGATCACATTCACACTGTAACGGCGGCCCCAGTTTAAGGCCTGTAAAGTCTGGCCGTTTTCCGTTTCCCGGGCAATAAAGCTGCCCACATAAAGCTGTTCGTCCAGCCATTCCACGGATTTTGAACCGCTGCGGTCCAAGGAACGCTCATTAAAGTTGGCTAAGAAACGCGCCTCAAATTTTAAATAATAGGTAGCCATACGATTCGACCCGCCGATCAACAGCAGGGCCGCTGCCAATACCGGCGCCAGCCACAAGGCCTTGAAGCCAAAGACCTGCTGCAAAGGAAGAACCGCCAAAAATACCAGCAAGCCTAAACGCAACACCGTCAAGGCAATCAAGGGTAGACGGAAGGAACGCCCCTTGACCCATAAAGCCGTAAAGGTATGATTGTTCCGATCCAACATGGGCCGGACAAATAAGGCCATAACGCCATAAATCAGCGCCAAGGTAATCACTTTTGCAGCCAAGGCCGGCAAAAGCGGAGTGAGCCTGGGTAAGAGCAGGTTTACGCCCATGAGCATGACGCCGAACATCAGCACCCCATAAAAGCCGCAAACAAAGAAATACCGTTTAAAATAGGCTGCCCAATCCCCATCCTGTTCCTTTTCGCTTTGGTGCCGGTCTGTATTCTTTTCCAATTCCTGCAAAAGCTTTGCCGGCAAATGGTGTTCCAGCCAAGGTACCGCCTTGCCCGCAAAGTTAATGCAAAAAGGCGTGGTAAAGGTCGTGAGTACGGAAACCATGACCACAATGGGATAGAGGAAATCCCCTGTTACGCCCAGGGATTCCCCTAAGGAAGCAATGATGAAGGCAAATTCCCCGATTTGCGCCAGGGAAAACCCGCCGTGTACCGCATTCTCCAAGCTCTGACCGGACAGGAGAAAACCGCAGGTAGAAAAAATCAGTTTGCCCACAATGGTCAGTACGGTAATGATCAAAATGGGCAGCCAGTATTCCAAAAGCAGCGCCGGGTTGACCATCATACCCACGGAAAGGAAGAATACCGCGCCGAACAAATCCTTGACCCCAGTGGCCAAATGTTCCACCCGTTCCGCATGGACCGTGCCAGCCAGCAAAGAACCAGCCAAAAAAGCGCCCAAAGCAGAGGAAAAGCCCAGAGCATCGGCGAGCAACACCATGCCGAAACAAATCCCTAAGGAAAAAATGAGCAAGGTCTCATCGCTCATCAGCTTAGAAGTACGTTTTAGCAGGGTTGGCAGGACAAAAATCCCCAAAATTAGCCACAAGGCCAAATACAAAATGAGCAACAATAAGCTAACCGCCAAGTCCAGGCCGGAAATATTCCGGCTCACGGAAATGGTGGAAAGCACAATCATCATGAAAATCCCAGCAATGTCCTCAATGACCAAAGTGCCAAAGACCAGCTCGGTAAAGGGCTTTCCTTTTAAGCCCAGCTCATCAAAAGCCTTAATGATAATGGTAGTGGAACTCATGGACAACATCCCGCCTAAGAATATACTGTCCATCACCGTCCAGCCCATCAACTGCCCGGCCGAAAAGCCCGCCAGCAGCATGCCCAATACTTCCACCATAGCGGTGATAAAGCCGGTACCGCCTACGGAAGCCAACTTGTGCAAGTTGAATTCCAGCCCCAAATAAAACATCAGGACAATAATGCCGATTTCTTTCCAGGTTTCCACGGAGCTGGTGTCCATCACCGTGGGCAACCAGTCAAAATACGGGCTCAGTAGGAATCCGGCGACAATATAGCCTAAAACCAAAGGCTGATTCAGTTTTTTGAAAATCAGCGTGACGCAAGCCGCAGTCAACAGCATCAAAGCCAAGTCTGAGATCAGGGCAGGCAAATGCATAATCATTCTCCTTTTTCTTATCTTCTTTAATAATTAAGCACCGGCCGCCCTTTTCCTCTCAGCCTGATCATTCTTTACAAAATCTTGACTTCTCTTGCGCCTATGCTTCGTCCTCCAAACCACCGGTATACAGCTTCCAGTAATTACCCTTTTGCTCCAGCAAGCTTTCATGGGTACCCCGTTCAATGATATGGCCGTTTTGCAAGACCATAATCACATTGGCGTTCTGTACCGTGGACAAACGGTGGGCGATGACGAATACGGTGCGCCCCTGCATGAGCCGGTCCATACCCGCCTGCACCAGGCCTTCCGTATGGGTATCGATAGAGGAAGTAGCTTCGTCCAAAATCATCACCGGCGGCTCAGCTACAGCGGCGCGGGCAATGGAGATCAGCTGCCGCTGCCCCTGGGAAAGGCTGCCCCCATCCCCGCTAAGCATGGTGTCATAGCCATCGGGTAAGCGGGTGATAAAGTCATGGGCATTGGCCAGCTTTGCCGCGGCCTCCACCTCAGCGTCTGTGGCGTCCAAACGACCGTAACGGATATTCTCTCTTACGGTGCCAGTGAACAAATGCACATCCTGCAAGACCAGGCCCAAGGAGCGGCGCAAATCCCCTTTGCGAATCCGCTTCACATTGACACCGTCATAGGTGATTTCCCCGTCTTGCACATCATAAAACCGGTTAATCAAATTGGTAATGGTGGTTTTGCCTGCGCCGGTTGCCCCCACAAAGGCGATTTTGTGCCCCGGATGGGCATACAGGTTGATATCGTACAAAATCTGTTTCCCCGGGACATAAGAGAAATCTACATCGTGGAAACGTACATCCCCAGCCAAAGGCGTGTAGGTGAAGCTACCGTCCTCTTCTGGAATTTTCCAGGCCCATTTGCCGGTACGCTCCTGACTTTCCGTCGTTTCGCCAGCTTCGTTTTCTTTCACGTTGACTAAGGTCACGTCACCTTCGTCCCATTCGCTGGCTTCATCCATCAGCCGGAAAATTCGTTCCGCGCCGGCAAAGCCCATGATGACGAAGTTCAACTGCTGCCCCACTTGGGAAATGGGCATCACAAAGCTCTTGGTCAATTGAATGAAGGTACCGATGCCACCTAAGGTCATGCCGCCTACCCCAGCAATGGCCATCAAGCCCCCAGCCATCGCCACCAGCACATAAAGGAGATTCCCCATATTCGCCATGATGGGCATTAAAATATTGGCATAAGTGTTGGCCTTAGCCGCATCCTCGGTCAAGGCGTCGTTTACTTTGTCAAAGCCTTCTTTGGCCGCTTCTTCATGGCAGAAAACCTTGACCACCTTTTGGCCGTTAATCATTTCTTCAATATAGCCATTGACCTTAGCCAAAGCTTGCTGCTGCTTAACGAAATATTTACCGCTGCGGGAGGTAACCAACCGCATAATCATCAGCAGACCCCAAATGCCCAGTAATTCCACTAAGGTTAGCCAGAAATTGGTGAACAACATGGCCAGCAAAACGGCAGTCACCGTAAAGGCGGAAGAAATCAAGCTGGGTATGCTTTGGGAAATCAGCTGCCGCAGGGTATCAATATCATTGGTATAATGGCTCATGATATCCCCATGGGCATGGGTATCAAAATAAGACAGCGGCAAAGTCTGCATATGGGCAAACATATCGTCACGAATTTCTTTCTGTATGCCCTGGCCAATGGTAACCATCAGCCGGTTCTGGAACAAAGCCGCCAAAGCACCAGCAACCAAAATACAAGCCAGCCGGGTAATGGCCTGCAATAGAGCGGCAAATCCTTGCCCGCTCCCATTCAGCATGGGTAGGATATAATCATCGATCAAGGTCTGCATAAACAAGGCCGTGCTGACCGAGGCCAAAGAAGAGATAATGATGCACAACACCACCAACAAAAAGCGGCGGCGATATTTTCCTTTCATATAAGAAAGGAGTCGTTTCAGTACTTTGCCCATATTTTCCGGGCCGCCCCGCCGGGCCACTGCCTTATTCCGCATCATAGTCGCCGCCTCCTTTCAACTGGGATTGCGCTTCGTAAATTTCCCGATACATGGGTTCCTTTTCCATTAATTCTTCGTGTTTACCCACATTCAGAATACGCCCGTTTTCCATGAGGATGATTTTATCCGCATCCATCACCGAGGAAATCCGCTGGGCAATAATAATCTTTGTTACATCAGGCAGCAAATCCCGGAAAGCCGCACGGATCTTGCTGTCCGTGGCCGTATCCACTGCCGAGGTACTGTCGTCCAGGATCAGGATTTTGGGGCTCTTTAATAGAGCCCGGGCAATGGTCAGCCGCTGCTTCTGTCCGCCGGAAACATTGCTGCCCCCTTGTTCAATCCAGGTATCATACTGCTTGGGGAACCCTTCGATAAAGCTGTCTGCTTGGGCTAACGCGCAAACATGGCGCATTTCTTCGTCTGTAGCGTCCGCTTTCCCCCAACGTAAATTGTCGGCAATGGTGCCGCTAAACAGCACGTTTTTCTGTAAAACCATGGCCACGGCATTACGCAGGGTTTCCAGGGAATAATCCCTGACATCCACCCCGCCCACCAGCAGTTCCCCGCTGGTCACGTCATATAAGCGGGGGATCAGCTGTACCAAAGTGGTTTTGGCGGAACCGGTACCCCCCAGCACGCCTACAGTTTCCCCAGCCTGAATCGTCAAATTCGCATCCTTTAAGCAAAGCTTTTCTTCATCCCCGGAATAGCTGAAATTCACATGACGGAATTCCACGCTGCCGTCTTTTACTTCTGTGACGCAGTCCTCTTTTTCCTGAATGTCCGATTCTTCCTTCAACACAGCGCAGATACGTTCCGCTGAGGTCCTGGCAATGGCAATCATCACAAAGACCATGGACAGCATCATCAAGGACATCAAAATCTGCATGGTGTAGATAAAGAAGCTCATCAGCTCCCCGGTGCTTAAGGTGCCAACCACCACGGCCTTGGCGCCCAGCCAGGCCAAGAGCAACATGCACCCGTAAATGCAGGCTTGCATCAACGGAGCGTTAAACGCCAGAATCCTTTCTGCCTTGGAGAAGTTTTGGAAAATCTCTTTGGACGTATGCTGGAATTTCTCAATTTCATGATCTTCCCGCACAAAGCCCTTTACCACGCGAATACCCAGCAAATTTTCCTGCACCAAATCATTAAGCTTATCATAAGTGCGGAAGGTGCGCTGGAACAAAGGAAAGGCGTTCTGCATGATAAAATACAACCCAATGGCAAGGATTGGCGCTGCCCCTAAGAAAATCAGGGAAAGCTTGGCATTGATGGAAGCGGCCATGCACAAGGAAAGGATCAGCATGACCGGGCAACGCACCGCCACACGAATAATCATCATATAGGCGTTCTGCACATTGGTTACGTCTGTGGTCAGCCTGGTAACAATACCACCGGTAGAAAACTTATCAATATTCGAAAAGGCGAAATCCTGTACCTTATAATACAGGTCGTGCCGTAAATTCCGGGCAAAGCCCGTAGAGGCAATGGCCGCATAACGGCCGCTTAACGCCCCCAAGGTTAAAGAAAGGGCGCACATCAGCAGCATCAAAATGCCGATTTTCCATACCATGGAGGGATTTTCGGCGTCAATGCCTAAGTCGATCAATTTGGCCATGGCCAAAGGGATCAATACCTCCAGTACCACTTCCCCGGAAACCAGTAGCGGCGTTAAGATGGAGGCTTTTTTATATTGGCGTATGCTACGCTTTAATTGTTTAATCATGCTCTTCCTCCTTCTCCAGATTGTAGCGGATTTGCTCCGCTACTTCCATAAATTTGTCCAAATCTGCTTGGGAAATTCCTTTGGTCATTCGCATATCCAAGGCCTGGGCCACAGAAAAAAAATGCTCTTGCATTCCCATGGCTTTTTCTGTCAGACAAATTTGTTTCAAGCGGCCATCCTCTGGCACAGCTTTACGATAAATCAATCCTTTTCGCTCCATGGCCTGTAAAACCTCGGTAGCCGTGGACCGACGAATGCGGAATTTTGCCTCCACATCCCGTTGGTATACCGGCTTTTCCCTCTGCTCATACAAATAGCAAAGTAAGATGCCTTGCGCGCGAGGCAGAGCGTCCTCGCATTCTTTGATCACCCGGTCCATACCGCGGCGTAGCAAAATACATAAAATGCGCAATTCATCGCTAATCAGACGTTTTTCTTCTACATAATCTCGCATTTTGTTCGCTCCCTAACAATCGGATCGGAATTCATTATACGAAATCCCGCTTTCCCTGTCAATAACCTTTATCGGGGTTCACCTATTTTTCGTTTTTCTGGCTAACAACTGGCACAGGGTTTTCTCTTGACTTTTCTTTCTATTCTTCCTATAATAAATTATTCGAACTTTTGCTGTGGGCAAGCTTTTTCCCTTTGCCCCTGTTGTTTGTATACCCTGCGAATTTATCAGATAGAAAGGATTTTGACCATGATTTATTCCGTAGAAGTCCAGCATATGTGCCCCGTTGCCAAGGGCGCATATCACGGTCCCGCGCCCATCCCGGAAGAAGGCCAATGGGTGCAGGCCAAAGAAATTAAGGATATCAGCGGCTTTACCCATGGGGTGGGCTGGTGCGCCCCTCAGCAAGGCGCTTGCAAGCTTTCCTTAAATATTAAAAACGGCATCATTGAGGAAGCCCTGGTGGAAACCTTAGGCTGCTCTGGTATGACCCATTCCGCGGCCATGGCAGCGGAAATCCTCATTGGCAAAACCTTGTTGGAAGCCTTGAATACGGACTTGGTCTGCGACGCCATCAATACGGCCATGCGGGAGCTTTTCCTGCAAATCGTTTACGGCCGCAGCCAGACCGCCTTTTCCGAAAACGGCTTGCCCATCGGCGCTTCCTTGGAGGATTTGGGCAAAGGTCTCCGTTCCCAGGTGGGTACCATGTTCGGCACCAAAGCCAAAGGCCCCCGTTACCTGGAAATGGCGGAAGGCTATGTGAATCGTATTGCCCTGGATGAGGAGGGCTGCATCATCGGCTATGAATTCATCAACCTGGGGAAAATGATGGACGCCATCAAAAAAGGCGTGGATGCCAACGAAGCCCTGGAAAAGGCTAAGGGCACCTATGGCCGTTTCGACGAAGCTGCGAAATACATCGACCCCAGAGAGGAATAAGGAGGATTAGCCATGGCATTATTTGAAAGTTATGAACGGCGGATTGACAAAATCAACGCTGTCCTAAAAGAATACGGCATTCAGTCCGTGGAAGAATGCGCGGAAATCTGCAAGGCCAAGGGCATTGATCCTTATTCCATTGTCAAAAGCGTACAGCCCATTGCCTTTGAAAACGCCGCTTGGGCTTATGTGGTGGGCGCTGCTATCGCCATCCGTAAAGATTGCCGCAGCGCAGCGGAAGCAGCGGAAGCCATTGGCATTGGCTTGCAGGCCTTCTGCATTCCCGGCTCCGTGGCGGAAGACCGCAAAGTGGGCTTGGGCCATGGGAATTTAGGCGCTATGCTGCTGAGGGAAGAAACCAAATGCTTCGCCTTCTTGGCTGGGCATGAAAGCTTCGCCGCCGCGGAAGGGGCCATCGGCATTGCCAAAAACGCCAACAAAGCCAGAAAAGAACCCCTGCGGGTCATCTTAAACGGCTTAGGCAAAGACGCCGCCCAAATCATCAGCCGCATCAATGGCTTTACCTATGTGCAAACCAAGTTTGATTACTTCACCGGTCAGCTTACGGTGGTTAAGGAAATCCCCTATTCCAAAGGGGAAAGAGCCGCAGTCCATTGCTTTGGCGCGGACGACGTCAGAGAAGGGGTGGCCATTATGCATTACGCCGGAGTGGATGTGTCCATCACCGGGAACTCCACCAACCCCACTCGTTTCCAGCACCCCGTAGCTGGCACTTATAAAAAAGAATGTCTGGAACAGGGGAAACGGTATTTCTCCGTTGCCTCTGGCGGTGGTACTGGCCGTACCCTGCACCCGGATAATATGGCGGCCGGCCCTGCTTCTTACGGCATGACCGACACCATGGGTCGTATGCATTCCGACGCGCAATTTGCCGGCTCCTCCTCGGTACCGGCCCATGTGGAAATGATGGGCTTTTTAGGAATGGGAAATAATCCCATGGTCGGCGCTACGGTGGCCGTGGCCGTGGCCGTAGCACAAGCCCTGCAATAAGCTTAGGATTGTCCGGGCAAGACAAGGCTTCTCCCCCTGTTTGGGGAAGCGTCGTTTTTGCGAAATCGGCCGGTGAACAGCCTCATTCAGGTTGTCAGCCGGCCTTTATTTCTTTGATCTTAGGAAAGGATGTGATCCAGCATGAACTTGGCTAAATTGATGATACCCAAAGTATTCATTGTTCTTTTGCATGAGAAGAATACCATCCGGCAAGGGCTGGAAGTATTGACCCGTTGCAGTTATACCGCCATTCCTGTTTTGGATGAAAATGAATGCTATATCGGTAGCGTTTCTGAAGGGGATTTTCTCCAGCATATCTTAAAAACCGGCACTACCAATATGAAGGATCAGGAAGCTTATTTGATCAGGGATATTCTGCGGCGGGATTTTTGCCCGGCTTTATCCATTGCCGCGGAGTTTGACGTGGTAGTGGACGCTGCCTTGCGCCAAAATTTCGTGCCTGTGGTGGATGATAGACAAGCCCTTTGCGGCATTATCACCCGCCGTAATCTCATGGCCGCTATGGCAGAAAGCCAAAAAGGAGAATAGGCGAATCCCTTGCCTACTGTGTTGCTATCCCTCAAAAGCCGCCCCTTCAGGCGGCTTTTGGTTTACTTCAATGAAGAATCCCCCTACTTTTCGCCTTGTTTTCCCCTATTCTGAGCAGGTTAAATGATCGTTATTTGAGAGATTTTGACGTTTTTGCAATTATTTTCTGAATATTTAGACAATGGCATTTTTAACAATGTTTTGCCACTATTTTTCGTCACTAATTCACAAATTAAAGATATTACCTCTTTTCATATTGACTGTTTCTAACTTTTCCCACA
>CAKRYM010000024.1 GCA_934427095.1 uncultured Bacillota bacterium
GCGTAAACCGGCTCCGCTTTCTTTTTGTACGGGTTTTCGTCCAAGAGGAGAAATTCCCCGCTTTCTTTGTCAAAGCCCACGGGAGCGGCCTCTGGTAGCAGGGTTAAGGTAGCCCCTTCCGGTAAGGGGATGAGATCCAGGGGATTGGGGACCTGTAAGTGATTGCCGGACATGGCCGCCATTTCCAAGGCAGGAAAATCAAACCATTGGCCGTCCGGTCGGGCAAAAATCATTTTCGCCATGTAAGCCTCTTTTCTCAAGGCAAGCAAAGCTTCCTTGTATTCATGGACAGATACTTCTTTTTTCTTCTTTTATCATAGCATAAAAAATTCTCTTTGCATAAAAATTTTTCCTTTCAGCCATAATTTTGCAGAGAGGAGAAACAAAAAATGAAAAAACCATTCTTTGCTTTTTGTTTATGTTTATTGTTTTTGCTGGGCATTTCCGCTTCCGCTCGGGGGGAAACCTATTATATTAACGCCAAAGGGGACCTTTCTCCTTTGGAAACGGTGGTGGTAACGCCCAATACCACCTTGTACGGCTTGGCCAAACAATATGATACCACGGTCAGCCAGCTTTTAGCCTGGAATGATGTGGACCCCGGTTGTTTGCAGGTGGGCTCTTTCCTTTACTTGCCGCCGGCGGATGAAGCGGCGCCGGCTTTCGGTAAACCTAAGCTGGAAACGGGCCTCTTTTCTCTTCATTGGCCGGCAGACGGGGTGATTACTTCTCCCTTTGGGGAACGGGAACGGAATTATCATTATGGCTTGGATATTGCTGCGGACGCCGGCACGGAAATTCATGCTGCCGCAGCTGGCCGCGTGACAGAAGCGGATTGGAAAAATGACGCTTACGGCTGGGCTGTGATGATTGACCACGGCAGCGGCGTGGAAACCTTATACGGCCATTGCCAAAGCTTATTGGTGGAAGAAGGCCAATGGGTAGACGCCGGAGACACCATAGCGTTAATGGGGAGCACCGGCAATTCCACCGGGCCTCATGTCCATTTTGAAGTGCGTTTAGCCGGGGAATGCGCAAATCCTAGCGTATATTTGCCATAAAATTTGCTGCGAAAAAAATGATAGGGATAAAAGTCTAGGCTTTGCACACAATATAGACAAACCTGTAAAAACTGGTATGAAATTATTCTAGGAGGTTATCATGAAAATCAGCAAACGGATGCTTTTTGGTCTTTGCTGCCTGGGCCTGCTTCTTTTGGCTGGCTGCGGCGAAGGCACACAGGATCAAACCCAGGGGACTGTCAATAACCGTACCCAAGTGGCTGGGGCTGGCCAGGAAAGGATTTATGCCTACATCCGGGAAATCAATCCCCAGGCACGCACCATCACTGTGGACCAGGTTGAGGTGGTCAGCCGTTATAATCAGGACCGCCTGAAGCAAATCGGCGAAAAAGCCAACCTTACGGCTATGGACGATTGGTATTTGCATAATGCCAACACCATGCGGCAAATGTACGCTCTGGATACGGCAGCGGTCTTTGACTTGACCGGGGCCACGGTATATAGCCAGCTGGGCTATGACAGCAATATGCTTTCCAATGACACTGGTTCGGTTAGCGAGAGCGTAACGCCGGAAAATCAGAAAGCGGCCTTGGAAGGCAGCGGCTTGGAAACCGCTTCGGAAATGGAAAAGGAAAATGGTTATACAGATTCCACTGAGGAAAACCGCTATAGCGAGGACGGCCGCTTGCTTACCAACAATGAAACGACCAATGATTCCTTAAACAACAACACGATGAACAATGGCATGACGAACAACAACGTGATGAACAATAATGCCATGAACGACACCTTAAACAACAACACCACGGACAACAATATGCTAAACGATGGCATGACCAACAACTCCACGGTAAAAGGAGCTTGGGTGGACAGCGATTTCCAAAGCGCCGTGGACAGCATCAGCAATCATCTGGATGGGGACGAGGATCATCTCTATCTTTTGACCTTAGAAAAGGATAAGGTTGTGGGCATTACCAGAGTGACCTCTGCGGCCGCAGCCCTGTAATCCAGGTGAATTCCCATAAAAACGCCTGTTGGCTTAAACCAACAGGCGTTTTCTTGTTGATGGTTCGGTATTAAGCGGAGATGATTCTGCTTTCGGTAATCACCACATCAGGCCGGATATCCCAGGCTTCGCAAGGGACTTCTTCTGTCATTTGCAGCTCCCGGGTGGGCGCAATGGTGGGACCGGAATATTTTTGCAAAAAGCGGTCGTAATACCCGCCGCCCCGGCCTAAGCGTTGCCGTTTTTGGTCAAAGGCCATGCCTGACAAAATCACTAGGTCGATTTCATTGATGTTTATTTGCGGCGCCGTGGGACTGGGGGAAAGAATACCATAAGCGCCAGGCAGCAAATCCTCCAAGCGTTCCACCTGTCTGGGTTCCATGGTACCGGCGCCGGTAATCATGGGTAAGCAAAGCTTTTTCCCAGCTTTCAAAATGGTTTCGTTCAGCAGACGGGTGTCCAGCTCCCGGCCAACGCCGGCAAAGCTTAGAATACAGTTGGCTTGTTGGAATTCTTCTCTGGCCATGACCCGGCCGCAAATAAAGGCGTCAATTTCTGCCAAATACGCTGGGTCCGCTTCTTTCAGACGATTTTTGATCTCCAAGCGGAGGTTTTTTTTCAATGTCTGCATTTCTTCCCCTTTCTCCTGCTCTGGCATGAACATACTCCACGCCGCCCCAGAGGATGGCGTGGGGATTTTTATTTTTCTGCTAACAGTTGTTGCATGGCGGAGGTTGCGGCTAAGGCCCCGTCTCCTGCGGCGGTAATCACCTGGCGGAGCAAGGTGTCCCGGCAATCCCCGGCCGCGTATATTCTCGGTACGGAAGTGGAGAGGTCCTTGTGGGTGACAATTTCCCCATTGGCTGTCAACTCCAGTACCCCTTCTAAAAATTCCGTTACTGGGCTAATGCCCACAGCCACGAAAAAGCCGTTTACCGCAATATCTTGGTCTAAACTGCTGATGACAGAATGCACGGTCAAGCCCGTCAGTTTATCCTCACCCAAAAGGGCAGTTACCGTAGAGGAAAGCAGGGGCTTAATTTTGTCATTGGCCAAGACCCGTTTTTGCAAAACCTGGGTGCCGCGGAATTCCTCCCGGCGATGAATGAGATAAACGGTGTCCGCATAATTGGCCAGCACCAAGGCATCGGTCAAGGCCGTGTCCCCGCCCCCAACCACAGCCACGGTTTGCCCTTTGTATAAGGGGCCGTCGCAGGTAGCGCAATAGGCCACGCCTTTGCCAGTTAATTCCCTTTCCCGCTCAACCCCCAGCTTTCTGGGGATGGCGCCGGTTGCGATAATTACCGCCTTGGCCTCTACGGTCTGACCCTCGAATTCCAGTATATGAGGGGCTTTGCCTTGGCCGGGCTTTAATGCCTGCACTGGGGCATATTCGATTTCCGCCCCGGCTTTGGTGGCTTGATCCATGATTTGCATGGATAGGGTTGTGCCGTCAATCCCTTCCGGGAAGCCAGGGTAATTTTCCAGCTGTTGAATGGTAACGGTTTGGCCCCCGGGGACGCTCCCTTCCAAGATTAAGGTGTTCATCCCACCTCTGGCACAATATAAGCCGGCGGTGAACCCAGCCACGCCGCCACCGATGACCGCAATATCAACGGATTTCATGGACGCCTCCTTTTATTTTCCGACGAATTGTTGAATTTTTGCTTTGGGAATCACCCCAACAGAACGGCCGGCCATGTTGCCATGATCGAAAAGGATTAGGGTAGGGATAGACATAATTTCAAATTCCATGGCCAATTCCTGTTCCTCATCTACATTGATTTTGCCGACTTTTAAGCCGTTGGTATCCTCATTGGCCACCTGTTCCACAAAAGGGGAAATCATGCGGCAAGGGCCGCACCAAGCTGCCCAGAAATCCAGCAGCACTTTGCCTGGATAATCCAAAACTTCCTGCTGGAAATTGTCTTTGGTTATGGTCACGATGCTCATGTAGTCACCTCGTTTTGGTTAATCAACAGAAATCGGAAGAAAATTTCTCCCTATTTATTTTAGCACAAAATCCCAAGGGAAACAAGCGGCCGCCAAGGGGAAAACCGTTCTGGCCATAAACAAAAATTCGCTAAAAAAAACAAAGATCCGCCGGCAAAACCGGCGGATCTTGATTTGCCGTGCGCTCTGCTTCGAACCGAATTCCCCAAGCGATACCGAAACAGCCGGCTAAGACCAGGCTTACCCGCGGCACCCGGAACAAATCCCCTTATGGCTGCTTCCTTCCGGACCTGACCAGGTTCAAGGCAGTCCGCTGCGCGGGACCCAATCCTCAACGCCGCTTATTTCGGCCGGCCTTGCAGAAAAGGCCCTGGGCAGAGCATCGACCCCCCTGTAGCGGATTGAGGGTTACAAGGCGCCGCTGCTGCCCCATCTAGCACGGCAAAAGTGTGAACTTATTCATTGGCAGCTACCAATTCCAAATTATTGTAACAAAAAGCAGGCGGCTTGTCAATGGGAACCGTTCCAAGAAAACAGGCTCAGGAAATCTGCCGGATTTCTTGCTTTTTCTGGGGCTTTATGCTTTCGCTCGGGGCTTCTTTTTCTTGCTTTTCTCGGGGTAAAGTCAAGGTAAAAGCGGTACGGCGCGGATTACTGCTAACCGTAAGATCGCCGCCATATTCTTTTGCTAACATCCGGCTGGCGAATAAGCCCAAACCCGTGCCATTGGGTTTGGTGGTATAGCGGGGTTGAAAGATCTTTTCTATGGGTTGACAGGTAATGGGCGGACCATCGTTTTCCACAGTCATGGATAAGGTATCTTTGGTAAAAGCAAAGGAAATCCGAATGTGATGGCCTGGCTCCACCTGGGCTTGGGCAGCGTTGATGATCAAATTGCTCAAAATCCGCCGAATGCTCAGCTCGTCCCCGAGCAATACGGGGAATTCCACCGTGTCCTCTACTTCCAAGGTTGCTCCTTGTTTCAAGCAAAGACTGCGCAACAGCTGTGCGGTTTCCAGGGCTAAGGTGGGTAAGTGTAAGGCTTCGCCGGGATGGTCATTCTCTCTGCCCAGGTTCAGATATTGACTGAGCAACATAGAAAGCCGGTCGATTTCTGCATAAATCAAAGAAAACCGCTGGTCATGCCGGGTATTGCCTTCTTTATGTAAAAGCGCTTGCATCACTTGCATTTGGGCGGTCAAAGCCTGCATGGGACCTTTTAATTCATGAATGATGACTGCAGCGTGGTCTTCCATGGCCCTAACGCTATCTTGGCGAAGGAGCTTTTCCGCTGGCAGTTCCGGGACACTAAGGACCATTTCCGGATTCTCTTTAGGGAGGAAGGCGGTGGGAACGGTTTTCTCTTTTCCTTTGCGTCCCGTGTGTTTCATATTTTTCCGAATGGGCATAAGGAAAGACCTCCGAAATAGATTTAGTTAAAACATTCGCGAGCTATTTCTCCTTCCCTCCATGGGGAGAGCTGGTTTCTTTCGCTGGAATATTCATTTTTGCGACAGAATTTCCTTTTTCTTGGTCGGATTTTGTCAACAGGGGGGATTTTTTGTCATTTTTGGGAAAGCCCTGTTCCCTTGATTTATTCCACAATTTTATCCACATCATCCACATTCCTTTATCCACAGCCTAAGAAAAAGAGGGGATTCCTTTTGGCAAACCGCGCGAGCTTTGCCATATGCTGTGTCTTAGGGATTGTTTATGGAAAGATTAGCCGCTGTAGCCGTAGCGGGCTCCACGCCCCAGAGAATGTCCCCCGGCTTTCCTTGGCTATCCATAGGAACGAAGCCCCAGGTTTGATCTGCTAAGACAAAAACCCCCTGGGTTTGACCCATGGCTGGCCGGTCCGTAACCACATAATCGTAAATCAGGGGAATGACT
Organism: uncultured Bacillota bacterium; assembly: GCA_934427095.1. Lineage (GTDB taxonomy): Bacteria > Bacillota > Dehalobacteriia > UBA4068 > UBA4068 > RGIG3155. The sequence goes on from CAKRYM010000024.1 coordinate 5,875, forward strand.
TCTTCCCCATTGGCGGAAAGATACCCCCAACGGCCGTCTGCCGCAGCCCGATATAAGCCCCAGGGAGAAGCAGCGTCCTTTTCCAGGCTTTCATAAAGGGGCGGAATGAGCAGCTCGCCTTGTAGATTCATACAGCCCCAAAGATCCTGTTTTTGTACCAATATGGTGCCGGAAAGAAGGCCGTTTTCTTTGCGTAGAGGCTGAATTTGCTGCCAGTATTCCCCGTCTTTGGGGGTTAAATCGCTGCCCGTAAACCGCCAGCCTTTGTCGTCTTGTAAGGCATAGCCTGTGGGGAGGGGCAGAATATCCGTATATTCTTCTGGTACCAACAGATTACCGTTGACATCCGCCAAGCCGTAAGCGCCGGGGGAACCAGTCCGGAACAAAGGCAAATAAATCAGGCTGCTTTCCTCCTGATACCAAAGGGGCAGCTCTTCTGCGGGAGTAGTTTCTGCTTCTGGTTGTGTACAGGCGCTAAGGAGCAAAACAGCGCTCAATAAAAAGGGAAAAAACAGTAGCTTAATGAATGAATGCATTTTTTTCCTTCTCCTTGGAAAAACCTTTGCTTTTAGGATTCCCTTTTGCTATAATTAATATAATTGAATATGCATGAAAATATTATGAAAAAAGGCAAGAAAACCGTTTTTCTCTGTAGAAAGAAAAGATTAGGAATTTTTTTGCCAATGGGAACCCGGAGCCTAGGTGAGCCGTCTAATTAACGGATGAGGCGCCGGAAAGAATTTTTAGCTAAAGACGAGGTGTGATTATGACAGAAAAGCAACCGTTTCCGGCAAAGCACGGCCCCCGCTGGTGGATTTGGGTTATCATCATCCTAGCGGTGCTGGTGCTAATCTTCCTCTTAGGTGTAGCCAATAAAAAATCTTCTTCCACCAGCGGCGAATTTTTCATAGGAACAGAACCCTATATCGCCACACTGTATGTGGAAGGCACGATGATGACAGTAGAAAGCATGAATAGTGTGTATAATCATGCTTATCTCATGTCCACCCTGGACGAATTGATGGCTGACCCCATGAACGAAGCCTTGGTGCTGTATATTAGCAGCGGCGGCGGGGAATGCTTGGCCGCGGACGAGCTTTCCCGTAAGGTCCAGGAATATCAAACGGAAACCGGCCGGCCAGTGTATGCCTATGGCTATGATTATGCGGCTAGCGGCGCTTATTGGTTGGCTGCCACAGCAGATTATATCATGCTTAACCCTTACTGCATTTCCGGCAGTATCGGCGTTTCCATGGGACAGCTGTTTGATGCCAGCGGCTTTTTGGCTGAACATAATGTGCAGCTCAGAAAAGTGGTCAGCGGTGCGCAAAAGCAGAGTAATGATGGGCTTACCCCTTTAACCGATGAATCTGTCGCGGTCTATCAGTCCATTGTGGACGAGGAATTCCAGCTCTTTTTGAATTGGGTTGCCGCTGGACGCAAAATGACGGTAGAAGAGTTGACTCCCTTGGCGGACGGACGGATTTATTCCGGTTTACAGGCTGCAGCAAATGGCTTGGCTGATGCCACTGGGGATTATGGGGATTTGTTGGATTTGGTTTATCAGGAAGTGGGCGATTTACCGGTTGTTGATTATCAGCCCGCTACGGATTTGGATTGGATGAGTTACTTCCTTTCTTTGGCTCCAGGTAGCCAAAGGGACGCCCTTTCTTCTTTGGGGATTACCTCCCCGGTGGCGCTCTATGATCCAGTATCAGGTTTTTGATACAGAGAATTCATGGAGTTCACTTGTTTTTCAGAAAGAATACCTTAGTCTATCTTGTATTTATGATAAGAATACAATATAAAAAATCGTTATTCTTAAAGGAAAGGGAATGGAGGAAATAAATCCAATGAAAAAAGTAGTTGCTCTGATGCTTTCTTTGTCTTTGTTGTTGACTTTAGCGGCTTGCAAAAACCAGGAAGAAGGAAAAGTTTCCGATACCGATATGATTTTTGAAATGGAAGAAGAATCCACGGTCAATGCAGTGGAAGGGGATTTGGACCAGCTGGAGGAATTCATGGGCAGCCAGATTGAACTGCCGGAAACCTTTGTGGTTACCCGTTACGCGATTGTGGATGATACCATGGCACAAATCGAATTTACCTATGAGGATTTGAAGGGCGCCGGCCGTTACGCCAAAGGGCAGTACACCAATATGAGCGGCCTCACCCGTAGCTTTACCAATGATGAAAACACCGAGATCGACGGCGTCAGCGCCCATTTGCGGTATAATTCCTATGAGGAAGGTTCCGTGGAAGCGCAATCTGGTTCTACCGTGGGCGTAGCTGATGCTTACGACGCAGAGAAAGATATGAGTTATATGGTGTATTTCACCTCCGGCGCGGATAAGGACGTCCTGACCGAAGCCATGGCTGCTTTCATGACCGCCATTGAAGTGGGGGCTGTGGAAGAAGCTGCTGAAGAGGCCGGGGAAGAATTTGTGGAGGAAAATTAACCTCCCCTGAATATTGTTCATTGGTTTGCAGCTCTGCTGCGCAACTGTTTTACTGTTTGAAAAGTAGTACATCCGGATGAAAAAAATTTAAGGAGGGTCTACAAATGAAGAAAACGTTACTCGTTGTTCTATTAGCATTGGCTTTGGCTTGCTCTTTCGGGGTCGTAGCTTTCGCTGCTGACTCGTATACCGCAGACAAAGTTGATGTATTGGCCGGAGAAACAGTGACCATTACTGTGCCCATCACTGATGCCACTGCCGGCAACACTTATGCCCTGACAGATGGAAATAACACACTGGACAGTGAAGACGTGACGGAAGGTGCAAAAGACGTAAAGCTTTCTGTTTCTTGGAAAGCGGATGAGGAAATTCCTGCCTATTACGTAGAAAGTCATGCCACCGCTGATGGGTCCAATTCTTCAAGAGTACCTGTGGATATGAGTCAGGTAAAGGTCTATAAAGCGGAAGCGACCTTTACAGTAAAAGAAGGCACTACGGAAGTGAAAGCAGACGGCGGCGTTTACTATGTTTCCTCTGGTGCAAAAAATGTGACCATTTCTGATACACCTGGTGCCGATTGCTCTGTGGAATATAGCAGCAACGTGAACAATGGCGTGGTTACTCTGTCTAGTACTGGCACCACCAAGGTCACGGCTACGGTTACCAATAAGGCCCTGAAAGATGCTCTTGGTGGTTCCGGTAAATCTTCTGTGGAATACGAATTTGTCATTAAAGATACTGCCAATACGGCCAAACTGACCAAGCTGGGCAGTTTCACACCCAATAGCCGCAATGAGATCAAAGGCACCGTGGATGTCACCAAGCATGACAACACTACTCTGACAGCTGTCTTTGAAGGCAAATCCTTGTCCTATGCGGATGCACATTACTGCACCGTAAGCATTGACGGAGACAAAGTCAAAGTTGACGATTTGCGCGCCGGTAAAGATGCTACCTTCACCCTGATCGTTACGGCGATTGACGGCACCACCACCAAGAAATACAAGGTGACATTGACCCCCGAAGCTGGTTATGATTTCTCTGTCAAGATCGAAGGCAAAGAAGGCGGCACTTACCTGAAAGCTTCTCAATTCAAACCCACTACTTACACCTATGACGACTTCGATATCGACGAAGACGAAGACAAAATCACCGTGACCATCGCTTGGGATGAATCCAAGTATGATTATGATTTCACCGTCAAATATAATGGCAAAACCGTAAAAATGCATGACGATAACGGCTCCGGTGCGGATTACGAAGAAGAATATATCTTTAACGTCGATCCCGACGACTTGGCCAATATCACCATTAAGGTGGAGAAGAAGACCTACACCTTCAAACTGGGCTCCGGCTCCAGCGGGGATTGCGTCTTAGACTCCCTGAAGGTTTATGAAAAGAGCTCCGGTAGCAGCGCTTATGACCTGTACCCCCGCTTCGATGAAGATATCACCGATTACTACATCTTCCTGCCTTATGACAAGTCTGACGCCGACCTCTATGTCCTGGCTGACTGCGACAAGGATTGGGAAATTCGTAAGACCTTAAGCAGCTCTTCTGATGAAAGAGATAAACGCTTCAAGATTGGTAGTGTTGGCGCTGGGGATAAGGAAAAATTCACCTTCTATTGCGTGAACCCCGACGATGAAACGGAATACACCGAATACACCATTACCGCCATTATGGCTGGGAAGAGCGACAATGACGATACCGATACCTTGAAGAGCTTGGAACTGTTCAGCGGCGAAACCTCTTCTAAGGCTAAGGAAGAAGTAGATCTGGACTTCAAGTCCTCCACCACCAAGTACACGGTTGCTGTTCCTGCTGACCACAAATACCTGAAGATCTCCTGGACTTTGGATGACAGAGATTCTTACGTCTTGGTGAACGGCGACATGCAGTCCTCTTCCACCTCCACCAAGTCCAAGACCGTCACCCTGGACAAAGGCAAGAACACCATTGAAATCGTGGTAGTGGCAGAAAACTGCAAAGATATCAAGACCTACACCCTGACCGTGAACCGGGGCGGCTCCATTGGCCTGATCAACAACATTTATGTGACCGGCCTGGCCAACAGCCTTTCCCCTGTCTTTAGCACCACGCAGCAGAACTACGTTGGCTATGTGAACGCTTCCACCTCCAGCATTCAGGTGACTGGTATGGGCGCTTCCTCCAGCGATACCGTTTATGTCAGCTGCACCAAGGGTGGTTCCGGTTATGCAGCGGGTAGTAATGGTTCCGCTACCGCTACCATTACCCTGGCCAATGGCCTGAACGTCATCAGCGTTTGGTCCTCTGGGGATTCCTCCACGGCTATCCGCTACTACATCTCTGTTTACAAACCTGTGGCTAACCCCACGGTGAAACTGAGCAGCCAGAAAGTGACCGTGAATGGACAAAGCAAAGGCACCATCAGCGCTTACAACATCAACGGCAACAACTTCCTGCAGCTCCGCGATGTGGCTGTTCTGCTGAACGGCACTTCCAAGCAGTTCAACGTGAGCTACAATAGCTCCACTGGCATCGCTTCCATTACCACCAACACGGGTTATGTCCCCAATGGTACGGAAAATGCAGCCAAGGCAAACTTCAAGAATAACGGGATTACCACCCAGATCTTTACCTTGGATGGCCAGAATGTTTACCCCATCGCCTACAATATCAGCGGTAGCAACTTTGTTTCCCTCCGCGATATGGGCGCGCTGATGAACTTTGGCATTACCTTCACCAGCAGCAACAATACCATTAACATCAACACCACCAATTCTTACACCCCCGGTCTGTAATAGATCCTTGGGAAACTGGTTAAGCCTATTGCCTCAGTAAGAATAAGGAAAGTCCGGCCATACCGTTTTGGTATGGCCGGACTTTTATGGGTTAACCTTGGGGGAATAAAATTTTTATCCCCTGGGGCAGATTGTAGGAATTTTTCTTTGCAGGTCGAATAATTGTAAGGTTATCTGAATTTTATGTGATGAGGCAGCATGAGCCTGCCTAGGGAAAGGATGGTCTGATGATGAAATGTCCCTCTTGTGGCAATGACATTGCAAACGATTGCGTATTTTGCCCAAACTGTGGCAACCAAGTGTGTCAGCCTGTGCAAGAAAACACCAGTATTCCGCCAGTTGAACCAGTAGTGGAGAGCACAGAAGAAGCCCTAGCTCCCCCTAAGCAAACAGAGCCGGGGACGGAAGAAATAGAGGAAACCGTAGCTACACCTAATCCAACAGAGGCTCCTACCGCTGCGGAGGAAATAGAACACGGCCCCTATTCGGCTGGGCCGGTTTACCAAGCCCAAGCCCAGCCGAACCCCGGCTACCAAGCCCAGGCCCAGCAGCCTAACCCCGGTTACCAGGCTCAGCCTTTGGTACCGGTGATTTCCACAGCCAATTGGCTGGGAACCTTGCTCCTTTGGATCGCAGCGCCTGTGGTGATGGGTGTGATCACCGGTATTGCCGGCACAATTTTGGGCGCGGATAATATTGCAACGATCATTTTTGGCATTTTGACCTATTTGTCCTTTGTGATTTTTGCCTTTGTAGGCGCTTTTGCCAAGGGCATCAATAAAAGCAAACAGAATTTTTTCCGGGCTTATCTTTGGGTATTTTTGATTATGTTTGTACTCATCGTATTGCTGCTGATTATTTTCGGCGCTATCCTGGCAGCGATGATACCAGGGGATCTTTCCTATTTGTTAGAAACCCTTTAATTGATGGACGAGGAGGAGGCCCTTTATGGGGATGCGTATTGTGGTGGTGGGCGGCGGCATTGCCGGCGTTTCCGCTGCCCAGGCGGCTCGGAATACGCAGGCAGACGCAGAAATCTTTCTGGTTTGTAGCGAGCCAGATTTACCCTATTACCGTACCCGCATCCTGTCCTTGTTTAGCGGCGGTAGTGAGGAGAAGCTCAGCCTGCGTTCTTATGAATGGTATATTGAGCAGAACATCCAGGTGGTGCGGGGCCGGGTAACGGCTATTTCCATTCCCCACCAGCAAGTTCGTTTTGTGGACGGTAGTTGGCTTGCTTATGATAAGCTGGTGCTGGCTACCGGGGCTAAGGTCACTTTACCGGAATTTCCCGGCCAAGAAGAGGTGGAGATGATCCCCTTGCGCACCTTGGCGGATATGCGTCAGGCTGTGGCGGCGCCAGATCCAGCGGTGGTGTTGGGCGATGGCCCCTTGGCAGTGGAAGCTGCTTGGGCATTGAGCTGCGGCGGCCGGGAGGTCACTTTGGTGGGTTCGGGAAAACGCCTGCTCTCCCATGATTTGGAATCCGCTGCTGCTACTTTTCTCCTGCATATGCTGGAAGGTACGGATATCCGTATTGCCTTAAAAGGAGAAATTTCCCACTATGACGGGTCCCGCTTGGTGTTGAAGGACGGCCGTTATTTCCCTGCTGGGATGATTCTTTCCGCCACGGGCATTGCCAGCAATTGCCGTCTGGGGCAATATGCAGGTTTGGATATGCAGCATGGTTTTGTGGTAGACCGGCATATGGCCACTTCAAAGCCGGATATTTGGGCTGCTGGGGATTGCGCCGAATACCAGGGCCAAGTCATGGGCCGCTGGACCGTGGCCGCAGCCCAGGGCAAAGTGGCCGGTACCAATGCGGCTGGCGGCGACCTTGCTTATTCCCCCAGCAAACATCCTTTTTCCATGCAGGCCATGGGGGCGGAGATTTGGCAGTTGGGGGATATTACCGCGCCGGATAGTGTGGAATATGCGGACCCGCAAAGCCAGCGTTTTGTGAAATTCTTCTTCCGAGATCAGCGTTTGGCTGGGGCGGAGATGATTGGCAACGATTTGCCAGAAAGCAGGGTGAAACGGGCTTTGGAAACCGCTGCTTCCAAAGCAGAAGGGGATGCCTTATTTCATTCCCTGTTTACGTCTGGTCAAGCTTAAGCCTTCTTACTTACAAAAAATAGAACGAGCGTAGGAACAGAAGTTTCCTGCGCTCGTTTTTTTCCCAAGAGAGAAGCCCAAGGAGAATCTAATTTTGGCCAGGCACGTTTTGTGCCTTTTTGCATAGGATATCCAGGGGGTGTGGATATGGAGATCTATGTGGTAAAACCCGGGGATACCTTAACCCGGATCAGCGCAGCCTTTGGGA